>QNEL01000014.1 GCA_003645185.1 Candidatus Parabeggiatoa sp. nov. 3 | reverse complement strand
GACGCGATGCCTCGCGTCTCAGATCGCGAGACGCGAGGTTTCACAGACGCGAGCCTTTTGCCCCCTGTAGAGACGCGATGCCTCGCGTCTCAGATCGCGAGACGCGAGGTTTCACAGACGCGATGTTTCAGAGATGCGAGGTTTCAGAGACGCGAAGCATCGCGTCTCTACGAAATTGATAACTGTTCACTGATAACTGATAACTGATATGAAAGCTATTTTATTTGCTGATCGCAAGGGTTCAGAATTACAACCTTTAACTCAGAGAACTTGTGTTGCTTTATTGCCAATCGCGACTAAACCTTTGATTGAATATACACTTGAAGCATTATGGATGGCCGGTATACGCGAGGTTTTTGTCGTGATTTCACCTTTTGCTGATTACATAGAACGCTATTTGGGCAATGGTGAACGTTGGGGTTTAGAGTTTGAATATATATTGAGTCGTGGGCAAGAAGCGCCGGCTGATGTGCTTGCTCGCTTAGGTGCTCAATTGAGCGATTCTGAATACTTGCTTATTCGTGCTGATTTACTGCGTAGTCTTGAGATTCAGGATTTTTTAAGCGAAGCCCAACAACTTGATGGACAAATCGTGGCAACCATTCAAGGAAGTCATGCGGGTATGAGCTTATTGCGTCAACAAACGGGCCCGAATCCTTGGCAAGCGAGTAATTTAGTTCGTTTTCCTTGCATTCCCCTTATTGCAAAGCATCAATCGGCCAATGGGCAACAAGTCAATCAAAACAGGGTTTTTGTCAATCCAGACACTTTAACACCGGAAACAACATTTTACGCGCTTCCGGTTGAAGGTAAGTTATCGATGCTAGATTCCCTGAAAGCTTTTCATCAAGCTAATTTTGACATTTTGGCAGGACATTTTCCAACTTTAGTTTTACCTGTGCGAAAAATCACGGATAAATTACAAGTCGGTCGTCGTTCTAAGGTTTCTCCGCATAATACGGGGCTAGTCGGTGCTTTTTGCCGCGTTCATGCGGGGGCGCGTTTAGTCGATAAAGTGGTATTATGTGACGATGTAAAAGTTGAGCGTCATGCCAAGCTCAATAATACTGTTGTTCTGCCCTGCACTTATATTGGTCAATCGCTGGAACTCAATAATGCTATTGTTTGGGGTAATCTGTTGATACCCGTTAATACTGGCAAGGTTCAGCTCATTTTTGATAGGCGATTATTGGCTGATTTGAAGACACCAATCCTGTATAGCCAATTTGTTGAAGTGTTAAACCGTGCTTTAGGTGTATTCACGTTGTTGATTTCAATACCATTATGGCCGTTAGCCTTGTTAGCCGCATTATTGCAAAATCCTCGGAAACCTTTACGCAAAATCAAGTTACGGGGCAATCTCAAAAGAATCGATCAAGAGGGTATCTCACAGCCGCGTGATTTTACCGCTTTGGAATGGGCAACCTCCATTGCCTTATTGCGACATTTACCGAAATTATTGGCGGTTATCACAGGGCGATTACGGATGGTAGGTGTGCGGCCAGAAACACCTGAACAAGCAGAAGCACGCACGGCTCAGACAGATCATATTGAGGTTTGGGAAAGAATGCGCGATTACGCGCCAGTAGGTTTAATCGGGCCAAGTCAATTGACGTTGTCGTTCGATGCCCCAAGAGAAGAACGTTTGATAGTGGAAGCCCATTATGCTCGTACCCGTCATTTTAGTACAGATATTGTGTGGTTATTGCGAGGGTTATTGGCCTGTTTCACAGCGCGAGCTTGGTTTTTTCAACACAGAGAACACGGAGTACCACAGAGTACCACAGAGTACCACAGAGAATAAGTATCTGATTTTTAATGATATTTTGATATTAAATACATTGTAAATATGTGTTTTTTTGCCCCGACACAAACTGATAGGGGTTAATAGTTATAGATAAGAGGTGGGCAACCCGTTGCCCACCCGACAAGGAGGCTTGGCAAAATGCCACGTTCAATTAAACGCTGGACAAGTAAGATTTTAACACCGTTAGCTGTTGGGATTAATGCTGTACAAAAACCTTGGCAACGTCTTTGGGCACACGCTTGTTTAGGGGCTCAAATTAAAACGCCACTTGATGCGAGTGTTGTTGTTTATAGTTGCCCAGAAGTTCACGGAACAAGAGAGATTCATTTTGGCAAGAATCTGCTTTTATATCGTGATTTATATTTTGAAACCCAAGAACAAGGGTGTATTACGATAGGCAATGACGTTGTTTTCTCGCGTGGTGTACACTTGGTTTCATACGCGAATATTGAGATTGGAGCCGGTAGCATGATTGGTGAATATACCAGTGTGCGCGATGCGAATCATCGCATGAGCCAGAATAGCTTATTGCGTGATGCTGGACACACCTCGGCCCCAATTGTCATTGGCTCAAATGTTTGGATTGGGCGAGGCGTGACAATCGTCGCCGGTGTGACAATAGGTGATAATGCTGTCATTGGAGCGAATGCTGTGGTGACAAAAGACATTCCAAGTCACACATTGGCCGTTGGTGTGCCTGCTCGTCCAATCAAATTGTATTAGAGTTGTCCGAAAATAAGGGGTTTTATAATTTAACTATTTGTCTTTATTAGCTAAAAATTTATTTACGGACAAGTCAGAAAAAATCTACTCAAGCCCCTTTAAACATTTTGTTATGAAAGGCAAGCGTATTTTTTTGGAGTTCATAGCAATCGTTCTTTCACAATAGACATTAGAGTTGATACTGATTTAACACAAAGTGGAAATAAGTTGAATGGTTTGCCAATCATCGTAGATGGTTTAGCAAATGCTTGTTGAGTTTCTTGCAACGCCCTAAACTATTAGGGCAGGTTTTCTAAGTCATTTAAGTCTTTATGTCTACCGCTGGCTTTTTTGTTAGCTTTCAAATGAGAGATGCTAATCAAATTAATTTTAACCCCATCAACAACATCAACCGTTCTATTTTTGTAACACTCTTCAAAGCTAACACCAGAAATGCTTGTTAAAATTTCAAGTCTCATTGGTGGTACGCCCATTCGGGTAATTTTTCCCTTTTCTAAAAAGAGTTCAGGTGATAAGTTTGGAACATCAAATCCAAATTCCTTGAGAACTGTAACTAACTTTTCCGCATTCTCAGGATTAATAGCAATCCACACATCCATATCGCCCGTTGATCGTGGATATCCATAATAGCCAACGGCATACCCACCAATGAGCAAATATTCAACTTGATGGGAATTGAGTAACTGTAAGAATTCTTTGAAGTCTGGTGGTAAATGGATCATAGCCATAGTTAATTTGCCGCAAGAGTTCCATTGCTTGTAAACGTTCAGACGGTTTTTTGGAAAGCCAGTATTCTTTTTCGTCAGATGCGTCAGAAAGTGACACTACCGAAAAATGGGTTTTATCCATTTTTTGAATGGCTTTTTGGTTGTTTGTCAAAATAGGCACGCCTTTGAATGGTGGATTAAAATAATGTAGATAATGGCCTTAAAAATTTTCTGGATCAAAGATTTCCTTAATCGGTAATTGAATAGCCATTATCTCATCAATGACTTCAGTATTTTCATTGCCAAACGTTTTAAAGTGTTCTGGTGCAGAATAAACTGTTATGGATTCATTCAACGGAATAACTAACCAACATGACTTAACACCTAATGCGAAATAGGCTTCAAACTTAGCAATAATATCATCAAGGCCTTGTTTGGGTGACAGAATTTCAATGACTAACAATGGCATTTCTGATATTTTCAGAATATCTCGTCCTTTTTTAGGACGATGCCCACCTCTTTGATAGATACTGATATCAGGTATCAGCTCATTTTGGTTTTTGAGTCCAAATTGGCTCAAATCGACTTGAGTCGCGTCCAAACTTAATTCAACCATTGCCCTAAATTTCTGTTTCTCAGACAACAAAATAGTCAGTTGTGATTTGGCAAAACTGTGGCTAAATGTTCCCATCTCTGGTTCTCCTGTTTCATTCTCAAATTCGACTAATTCAGTCATGGTTCATCCTCACGAGTTAAACAGGAAAATCACAAATTTTCCCTTAGACAATAACCTATTTTGTAGCCAATAGCCAACTTCATCATTTACCGATCTCTTTTTTTATATTTTCAGTGGATTGAAGTCGTTTTCCTTTTAATTATTCAAGCATTAAATGAAGTTTAAAAGCACGTTTTAAAGGATGTTCTACAAGCGTTTTACCGACAATTTTCTTGATTCTGCCTGTGTCGAATTGATCTGGCTGCATGGTGTTTGACTCAATCAATGATTGTAATACTTGTACATCTATTTGGTCTTTCGGTTTTATAGACTCTTTTTTAAGTTCAATAAGGCCTTTAGCGTTTAAATAAGGAATCCCTGCTATGTTGTCTATTTCTACATCTTGAAGTAAATCTTGATAAAGATTCCCCCGCTTGACAGTAAATATATGTAAAGGATAATTTTCAATGATGTTAATACAACCCTCCTCTAAATCAAAATCTTCATAAGACAGTGCTTTTGCCGAACCTTGACCAAAATGAATGAGGCACGATAACAATAAGTCATTAATATTAATCAGTGTAAATCATGACAATCAGCGCAATCAGCGTTCTATCACCTTTTGTTCAAACCCTCTTTTTCTGTTTAACTGTTGATCACTACAAAAATTCACGAAAATTTAACACCCCGCCCTACCCCACCCTACAACTTTTTCCAATGAAAATGGGCAAGGGCTTGCCCATCCAATCGAATGAATGGTAGGCTTGCCCTTTAAGGCATTAAACCGAATACAACACAACCGGTTTGCTTTCCCCTATTGCCATTACAGATGGAGAAAGTTGCTTTAATATCTGGGTATCGGAACCCACAATTAAACTCTCATAACAAACACCCAAACTCAGCGAATAGCCTCTACTGCCTACTATAAGCTGTTCATTAGGCTGGGCACATAAGGCCATCACTGCAAAATGTCCCTGCAAACGCAGGAAGGCATATCTCATTGCATCAACCGGAGAACTCCCCACATCCATATAGCGATTTAACAGCGTACAGAACAGCTCGATATCTGTATTGCCTTCAAACTCATACCCGAGTTCTAACAAGTATGTCCTACTGGCTACGGCATTTTCCAATTTCCCCATATAAGCCACGGCTTGTTTTTCGTTTTGACACCACTGAGGCTGTTCCGTACCCACCTTCAGATTCAGAATGGCGCTACCAGGGGAATATTCGGGTAGCCAGCTTGATAAGGGTTGTTCCTTCGATGAGATTGGCTGTATCACACTACCCGAGCTAACAAATCCAAGCCACTCAGATTGATCATATTGTTCTTCCAAGCTTTCTAATCCCGGTACCAAAATCGGTATCGCATGTTGTAAATTATTAATACCCAAAATCATGATAATGTCTCCTGAATAGTCAAATAAAATGAGACCTTAACACAATCTGGAAAAAAAAGAAAGCTGTTTTTTAAAAAAAGTGACAAATTTTCCAGTCTCCATCTAGGGCCTGTTTTCCTCCCTTCCCCACACCCTATTCACAGGAGCCGGTGTAAGCCCACCTTTTTGGAGATTTGAATAGGAGATTTGACAAACGCAAACTTTTTTCGCGAACGGAAAACAAGAATAGAAGTCAAGAAGATAAATCGAAGCGTCTCTTGCGTTCTTTTTTTAATCAATAATGTTGGCTTCCTTCCCATTGTTTGAAGCTGGCCTCTGTGACACAGGTGTCAAAACCATCAATCTTGAGACACACGATGGGCACCGTCGCTTTTTTAAATTCCTCCAGATAGTTAGGATGGAGTATATAAATCGTGTCATCTGTCACTTTGCCCTGCCGGATATCTAAAAAGAGCGTCTGACAATATTGCTTCATTTTTTCAACATCAACTCGTGCCGCAACACCACTGTTGATCGTCATATCATAACGGCCTGCTAGGCGTGAAAAAGGTAAATAAGGTGCCGCCGCTTCTCCACAAGCACTTGGAGGAACTAAAGTGATATGTTGATAATCATACGAAGACAATTCGTTCCAAGTAGAAGACTGTAAAGGATTCTCCCAGCTATAGAAGCTCGCTTCTCTATGGTTGTGACGGATAGCTTGATGTATCGCGTGTAAATCAAGTACTTGAATCGTCAAAGCGAAACTGAGGTAGATAATGGCAGTGCGTAATCTATTCCTGACAATCAATAGGCTAATGATTAAAAAAAGTAGCGTGTAATTGACAGGCCAAAAAAAATCGACCTGATGATTGAAATGGGGCAAATAGATTCATTAAATCACTTTTAAAATCAATGAGTACAGCATCTCCCATTGTGATTTTATTACTGAGGGCAAACAGGGTAAAACCAATACAGACGACACCTAAAGGCAACAGTTTTTTGAACGTTGCTGCTTGCATAGTACGCTTGCTTAATTCATAGATGGCCCAAATGCCCATCACTAATACGCCTACACCGAGATAATTAAATCCATCATTTTGGCCCTCTGTGACGACAGGCATATTTTTGAGTAATAGAGACCACCACATTGGGTTAAATGGTGCCAGTAAATTCATAGGTTAAGCCTAATAGGAGTAATTGCCCTAAAACAGAAATAGCGGTATAGCGACGATCAATTAACCACAGACGTGCATAAAAAGCGGTGACTAAACCGAACATCATTGCGGTTAAATAAGGATGAATTAAGGCACTGAGACTGATAAAGATCAACCAGCCCCATATGGGCTACTCTGAGAAGTTCTAAAGTACAGCCAAAGTCCTGCCAGTAATAACCAGTGGGCACACAGAGCGGCGTGATTGAGGCGGATGAGTAAAATCGGACTCAATACAAAAAATAGGCTGCCAATAGCGATAATGAGCAGATTTTGACTGCGTAGTCGGATTAATAGGGCCGCAAAAACACCCTGTAAGGTAAAACAAGTGAGAAACCATAAACCGATGTATTGAAAATCACGCGGCAATAATGCCGTAAACGGTTTAAAGAGTAAGGCAAACAGCGGAATAGAATCGGTTAAACCGATGGAGGTGCCGACGGGAAAAATAATCCCGCTAATCTTTCCCACAACCGGAAAGTGCCAAGGTTCATGCCTGAAAAAGTGCCAACCCATAAAGTGCCATTGCCAATCTCGACGCATCAACCAGTTAATTTGGGTTGGATCAACCATTTTGAGATTCAAGACGATGATGAAAAAAACCATGCCAAGTGCTGCTCCTAAAGTCAGCGTCATAGCAAGGGAAGTGTATTTCATCACTGTACTAACCAATAATAGGGTTAGCACCAAAGAGAGTAACAGTTTGATGCTGATATCTTCTAAATAGGCATACGCAATGGGTTCGTCTAAGCTAATCAGTTGGATAAATGGAAAGAAATTTTGCAACGCGATAAAGAGTATCGCTGTCAAGATAAAAACAGTGAGCCATGCAACCCGTTGAATTGTTTGACTTTCATATTTTTTTGAGATCATAGCAATCGTTCTCTCACACATTATACAAAGTTATTAACTGCTTGATTTTATTGCGTCTTTAGCGTCTTTAGCGTTTTTTTTACAACGCAAAAGACGCAAAAGACGCTATTTAAATCTTTTATGCCGTATCCCTTAAAGAAAAAATGGAAGATTAGTCATCAGAAGCGTGCCAAATCACTTCGACTAATCCTTGCTCATTCATTTGCGTCGGTTCCAGCAATAAGGGTGCTGAATAAATTTCTTGGCCATCTGGAGTCACGTATTTCACTATCCATTGAACTGGGTTTGATAAGGGTTGTGCAAGAGGCTGAGTGCCTTGTGGCTGAATAGGAAAAAAGGCGGCATGATTTTGAGCTTGCCCGCCTTGCATTGTGACTTTGGCATAATATTGTCCTTGCCCTTGAGGATAAGGGCCAAAATGCCAGTTCACGGTATCAGGTGTTAAGCTAATGATGACTGACAAAGGCTTTTTAACATTTCCACATCCTGCTGGCGAAAGTGTTTTCGTTTGCCATTCTCCATTGACATATTGCTTGGCTGTGTAGCCCGGATACTGGGTTGTACACAAACAATCTTCTTTTGGACACCATTTCACGCCTTCTGTGCGACTCAACACCTTATTTCGTAAATAAATCAGACTGGTGGCAACAGGGTAATCGTAAATCAAAACGGTGGCGGAAGAGGGGTTATACATCAGAAACTCGCCTTGTGTTTTCTCAGCTTGCTTGAGCGCATGGAGGTGAAATTGTGCTGTTTGCACAGGCAGTAAACTCGTCAGCAGTAGTGCCAAAAAAACGCCGGTTATCAGAGCATTACGCCAAGGCGAAAGTTTTCCTAAGTGGTTAAGCGCAATCCCGCACCCAATGTAAAATAGCAGCACAAAGACAAACAAATAATAAGGGAGCATCGGTATTCGCCACATAATCGGTATCAAGGGAATGAATGCCATACCAAACCAGACTAAGCTGGATAACCCCAAAGTCAATCGCCTTTGCCAAAGCATGACGCTAAAAACGCTGGCGATGCCTAACATGATTAACCACTGCCATAAGGCATGCCAACCCATGACGTTTATAAATGCCGTTGGAAAGTTGACGACATCCAGCCAAGTTGTGCTTTTTTCAGAATACCCAGAGAAAACATGTTCTCCTAACATATAAATACGCAACAGCGTATATAAAATGGCAACAATGATATAAGGTATCAATAAGCGTAGACGTGTTTTAACCGTTCCAATAGGTAGCCAAACTAATGCAATCACTAGCGGCACATACAGCTCTTTTGCCATGGTTGCCAGTAAGTAAAAGAGACTGCCTAACCCTGCCCAAGCCCACCTTTCTTGCCTGACGGCTTGCACATAAGCCGACACGGCTATCAGAGAAAGGGCCAATCCTTCTACATAGTGTCGCACCATCAGAAAATGAGTGATATGAGCCGTGGGTACCGCAACGACGAATAAACTCACTATCATGCTGGCCAGCAGTGGTGCGAAAAATAAGCTTAATACAAGGTAAGCCAACAGGATAACCACAGACAAAGAAAGCAAGTGATGCCAATAAAAGCCGGTAGGATTCAACCCAAATAATCCATAATCTATCCCCAAAGAAAAGTGTTGTAATGGCGTATAGAAATTATATTTTTGACTGGGATCAAAAAAGCCAGCGATAGGGCCTATCCTATCGATATAACGCAAAATATCGGGATCATCAAAGCTCCACCAAGTGTTTAAAACTAAATGGTAAAGTAACCAAAACAGCAAGAGGGGTAAGCTGGCTGCGAATAAATGGGTAAGCCATTTTTGTTTTTTGGAACAATCAGCCATCTTATTAGGCGCTTGCCAAGCCAGTGGTAAGTGACTCAGTCCTAAAAAAAGTAGGCCAACTACGAATATTGCCCAGAGAGAAACATTTGACTGTGAAAAAATGGTAGTCCAGTGCGGCGACTCATTTAACCACCAAAAAACGGTTATCCATGCACTGAGTATCAGCACATTGCCTAACCATGAGCTGTATCGCATCAAAACATTTTTCAAGGTGTGTCTCCAGATTAGTTTCTTGTTTAAGACGTTTTGTCATTTCGCATGACAACAACATCTTGATTAGCTGCCATCGCATCGACAATGTCGAGAATTGTGAAGTATTTTCCCCATTGTTTGTGTATGTAATCGCGAGATTGGATAACGTTAATATAATGAGTGTTATCAGCCATCACATCATCCAGATCGCTGTTTCTACCTGTTATGAGGAACCCTTTCTCTTCAACCTCTCGAAGGATAGCAGGTGGGGGGCGATAAAGCCCTGTTTGCGATAGGCCTTGAATGGATAGCATCAGGGTTGCTCCCTTTTTGGCTATTCTTTTGAGTTCCTGTAACCAAGCAAATTGGTTCTCTTCGTTCAAATGGGTGAGTACCGATATGCCAATGATTAAGTCGAAGTAATCGTCTGGCAATGGTGTCGGTGGTGTCAGTGGAATGTCAGAAAATTTGCCGTGCGGCAAATGCGTTTGGCACCAAGAGATATTGTCTTTGTCAATGTCAACGCCCCAAATTTCTGAATCGGGTACGACATGGAAATGTCTTGAAACACGCCCTGAGCCGCAACCCCAGTCCAAAATGGACTTAAAATCGCTGAAGGGCCGAGAAAACTTTTGTTCAAGATAGTGTTCAAACCTTTTAAATATCGCCGCGCCGCCAATCAGATAACTGGTGGAATCTGGCGCACCGATTACCCGACGAATCCGTGCCTCTTCCGGGGTTGGCAAGTTATGATTGGGATTCGGCCAATACCATGCGGTTTGACGTGCCAATTGGGTATTGTTATTTTGTAAAAATTCAAGACAAGCAAAACCGTCACTGAAAGTGTTTTCGTCAATCGCGGTTTTGCAGACAAAACGAGCATTCTGTGCTGCTGGAATATTCCAGAATATTTCTTTAAGATCGGGGCTTGGCATGGCGTAGTCAACTTGATCGAACGCTTTACCATTGATCAGAAAACGGGCGTTATTTGGCTCACCCTCAGTCACAATCGCCCAACCGTTAATGAGCAATTGATTGTTCTCAATTCGTACTTCATCAATTAGCCATTGAATATGGGTGGCACAAGCCGTTAAATAACGCTGTGTGATCTCATTGTCAGATAAATTTGTCATAAGTCAAACCGTTAAAATAAAATAAATGAATAAAATAAATGGATAAATAGGAAATTGGAAAGAGAACAGCAGAAAATACGGTGTTATCAGATTTTGCCACGGAAAAACACGGAAAAACACGGAAAAAATCATTCCGTGTGTGTCATTCCGTGGCTTTTAATTTATTTTTTTCTTTCGTAAAAAAGGAACGGTAAAATCCATCACTTCTCGCATCCTAATAAGTTTGTTGGGAGAAACGGAAAAAGCGTGTCTATCTTTAATAATGATGGCAAGGATACCACCGTAAAACAGATCGGTACGCTTTTGATCGAGTATGGCATCTTGTTCCAAAAGGGGGGCTACGACGAACTTGTTAAATATCAGACGCATTAGCCAAGGGGCTCGTTTCGCTAACCATTTTAATGCTTTGTTTTCAATAATACCAATGGTATCAGGATAGCATTCCATTAAAATACCTGGGGTCAATATTTTTTGAGATCGCAACAGAATCTTTTGGATAAAAACCTCGTATCCTAATTTGTTTAGATATTCAAAAGAATAAACGTCAAAAGATTGCATATGAGCATGTACTTCTCTACTTTCAATGTTATTTTTAACCGTTTCCTGTGATTCGTGGGGTACGGTAATAATGGCTGCTTGTTTACACACCCTTAATATTTCTGTGAGGGATTTTTTAAAATCAGGCACATGTTCAAGAGATTCGCTGCATAATACAATCTCAAATTGTTCATCTTCAAAAGGCAATGAGTGCATATTACCGATGGCGGTTTCAATGCCATACAGTTCATAAGCTCTATTACACACTTGTTGTGAAACATCAGAAGAGGTGACTTGTGCATCGAAAAATTTTGCAACCATCGCGGCTTTGTAACCTTCTGCACCACCCACATCTAAAAATGTGTTGAAGGAAAAATGGGTGAGTGCATTCATGATATGAAAGGTAATCAAATAGCGATCAAGCAAGTTTGGTTCACAATAACCAGCACGGTAACCATAGATGGGTTGATGGGCAAAGTAAATGCCATCGATATAACCTTCGCCAAAGCGTTTATTCAACCAAGTGCGCGTTTCTTCAATATATTCCTCATCATTTTCTATGGCAACTGTGATAGGGGTGCCGTCGTAATGAATCTGAAATGGGCTATTTTCAAGTTTTTTGCCATTATCAGCGAAGCGAATACTGAGTTTTAAGGTGTGTCGTGGCAAATCACAATGAAACTGGAAATAATGCTGAGGAAAAAATAAATGTGTTTTGCCTGAAGGCTCATTGTTGTCATTGACAATGAATTTAAAATAAAACGCATCATCAAGAAAGACTTCTAATGCAACAGGGCGATCAGGAGCAGAATTATCTTTCGCAATCCCTTCTATGATCTGATGTGTTGCTCTTGTTATTGCGCCACTCAGTTGTTGGGTGTTGGTGTCGTTTGAAACGGTTTGATTAGACAAAAAAATAATTCCTAGATTTTAATGGTGGGCAACAAAAACACGTTACCCACCCTACATAAAAGTTAGTTGGGTTTATAGGCCCAAAAATAATATTGCGGTTCACCTAAATATCCATATAAATAAGACCAGTAATGACATAACGACACGTCGCAAAACCCGGCAGCTTTGAGTTGCTCAAGAAATTCCCAGCCAAAATCATTAAAAACTAATGAACCTTTTTTAGAAAGTGGATTGCCGTGATAAAGAGGCGGTAAGAGGTGTTTGATCTCACCATTTACGAGTTGGGCACGGCGTATTGTTTGAAAGGCATTGAGATGAAAAGGTATTGTGATAAAAATTTCGCCTTCCTTTTTTAAAACGCGGTACATTTCGGCAATGGCTTGTTCGGGTAAATTAACATGTTCTAATACATCATTTGAAGTGATTATATCAAAACTGTGATCTGCAAAGCTCAGTGCTTCTATATTTTCATGGCGGATGCCTTTGATAATACCATCAACAATTGTTCCTCCCTCAATTTTCTCACCTAAATATTCACTGCCGACACAAGTGAGATTTTCAATCTGTTGACTTTTTTTATTTAACCATGCAAACAGTGATGTAATTTGCTCCATTGCATATAAAGAGACGGATTGCCCTTTGCTAAGACGTGTTAACGCAACTTCTTTGATAGCATGTAACATAGCGCGTAAACGATTCTTTAAGTGACAATGTGTGCAAACCAAACGCTCACGCCAATTAGGTAGCCAACCTTCAGCCGTCTCTTGGGCACCAAATAAGCGATCCACTAAAAACGTAGTAGGGCGTTCACACACTTTGCAATAGCCTTCCAATGAAAAACGTTTATTGCCCTGACGGCGTGACATGATCGCCACTTCAAATGCGGCATGTTCACGAATGTCAGGATGCTGTGCTAAGAGATTTTGAAAATCTTGTTGGCTTTGGAATTTTCTTATTTTCATTATGACAAGGGGGGCTTTGGTGATAGAACGCTGATTGCACTGATTGTCATGATTTCAGCTTCTATTGATTATTCATGTTCAACCTCAATATCACCATGACAAATTTTGTTAAAAAACTTGACCTACATAATAATCACCTGTTCACTTTCAAATATTAAGTGTATATGACCGACAGCGTTTTGATGTAACTTGCTGCCGGTTTTTTCAATATGCTGTTCTAGCATTTTAGAAGAACGTGTAGAAAGCATTTTGATATTATCTAAGCTTTCTTCCACAGTTTCAAGGATTTCTTTGCTTGGAAAACGTATTGCATTGTCACCGATTGAAAAAATGACCCTTTCTGGCTTAACCGCTTCACAGAATCTTTTGGTAAATGCCTTAACATTCCCTGTACCCGGTTTTCCGCCGTGATGTGGGTAAACAGTTAGCCATGTCTGAATATCAGCATGATCTTCTAACAAATTTTCAAGTCCTACCAAATCAAGATCGCCTGGCAAAAGTGCGAATGACTTGCCATGGTAAGACAGACGAATGACTGCACTGATTGAGTTTGAGCTTAACTTTCGTCCTTGACGATCTTGACTACCTGGCCCTCTTGCCGCAATATACTGGTTGGGCGCTAAAATCTCAATGCCTATATCACCTTGATCAAGTTTGCCATTGAGATGGGGAGTCAGACTTGGTTCAAAATAAAGACGGTTTTCTTGATGGGCAACTGAGAGCATATAGACTAAGTCATTCCAGAGTTGACTATTTTTCGTTGAATCTGAGTTCACATAGACTTGTTTAACAACGATTTCTTCCGATATCAACAAACCGATGGCTCCGGCTATGTGATCTGCATCAGAATGAGAAAGTAATAAGATATCAACCGTATTGATATGATGCTCAATTAGAAAGTCTAGTAGGACTGTGTTTGGTCCAGCATCAATCACAACCACACCCTCACGGTCAATTAATACCGCGCAATTTCCATGGCCCACATCAAGAATGTAAAAACTTGGCATATTCCCCTCGTGGTTTGTCGACAATATTGAAGTCGGTAAAATACAGTTCGTCATAATGAGTTGCCCCGATATTCACTTTGGCTAAAAAGCGAGCTTCGGGTTCAACGCTTGCTTGTAAATTCATTGGAAACAAACTGAGTGGGAATTTAACAACTTGTCGAGGATTCCATGCTGGTACCATTGCGTAAACCATTGTTTTTTCTGAATCTTGATGAACTTCTTCAATTCTGACTAGAGTACGCCATGGTTTCCGCTCGCTTGAATAACTATTTTTAAACTCATTGAGACATTGTTCAAAGCCACCTATAATGCTTTCAGGTTCGGCCTGATTACTTCTAATCAACACTGGAATATGTCGGCGAAAGGGATGGATGTTATCCCGATCTGCCTCTGCCCAAGCTGTGACGAGTAATGATGGAAAATGTTGTCTATATAATTGAGCAACGACTTCTGCGCCCCTGAAATTGGCATAATAATCTGATTTGAAATGATGTTCCAAAATGGCGGCTTCTGCCTGATTCATGACTGTTGTGATACAGTCTTCTATCGAATTTAAGCGAGAAGTCTGAATGATGGGCTCTAAACCGATTTCGATGAGACTTTCTGCCATTTCATCACGGTTTGTGGCCGTATCGTTGACAACGGCAACCTTTTTGATAGGTTTCTCGTTCATTGTTAATAACATAAACTTTGTTCCTATTTTTTGTGCAACCCCAGGTTACACCTTCATCGTTATACATAAGTTTTGAAATAGATTCATTTCAAATAAACTTGTCCGTAAATAATTTTTTATATAATAAAAACAAACAGTTAAGTTCTTTTTCCCTTTCATAGGTTTTCGCACAGAATGAATATGTTGAAAAATTTTTTCTGATCATATATGGTGTCGTTCACGATACAAAAACCCTAACGACAAAAACCCTAACGACAAAAACCCTAACGACAAAAACCCTAACTACAAGGATTGTATATAAGAAAGGATTTAAACCAAGTACCGCCACGATCCAATCCATTATTATATACAATCCTTGTAGTTGGTTTTTGATTTAATCCTAGCCTTCAAAACCTAATTCGATTAATTGCAGACTGATTTTTCGATCATCTTGAGACTGTGCATCATATTGGCTAGGAGAAAAAACGTTTTCGGCTTCTAATTGAAAAAAGACGATGTCGTTAAACAAGCTATTGTCTAGTGGGCCGACTAAAATTTCGTTGTAACCTGCTTTAATGGGTTGACTGATAGGATATTGTTGAGCATCTAGGGTTAACATAATGCTGTTATGATAATCCTGCCAAGTTTCTGGTACATACGCTTTGATCACAAAAGAGAAGTTTTCTTGTTCAAGCGGTTGGGCAATGAGCCCTAATACGGTTTTACCCATCCAGTGATCAGGAAAGACACCTTCAAGCTGTTCTGGTGTGATGTCTTCTTGCTGAAAAACACTTTTCAACTGAGGCTGTTTTTGATGAGTCAACTGTTGGTTGAGCGAAACTAAGTGTTTGTAAAACGATTTGGGTTTGCCTTGGGCATCAATGACTCCGTTTTCTTGCCAGACTTGATATAAGTATAAATCACTCAACAAAACGGGCGTGCCTTGATTTTCGAGTTTTAAGGTATGCCCAAGGTAAAACGGTATATTCTCTAAATGGATATCTTGCCAATCGTTTTCAATCTGCCAAGATACGGTGTCTTGATGTATGATTTTATTCTCATAAACCACAACAAGCGAGATTTCACCGGCTGTCTTGGCATCCTCTGCCGATTTCACTTTAAAGTCTAATTGAAAAGGCATCTCTTTGACATAAGGAATACCGACACACCAAGCCAGTAATTGACTGAGTACACCGTTTGATCTTAACAAAGCAGCTTTTTTTTGAGTCGCACTATCAAAAACGATTTCGCCATTGTCTATTTCCCATATTGGGTAATCGCGTTCAAACAGGCCATTTTTCAATGCGTTAGCACGAACATCGTGTAATGTCCACATTCCGTATCCAATCGTTTGTGATTGTAAAATGGGGGCAACGCCGGCTAAAAACTGAGGAATCTGATCCGGTAAAATGCTGGTGTTATGTTCAAAGCCTGGTGTGTTATCAATGAAATTGAATTGATCAATAAAAAAGAGGTTGTTGGTTTGGGTATGAAGATGATCAAACATAAACTGCATACGTTTTAAAACCTCTTCGGCCGTTTCTAAACGGCCATCATTAGGGGCCCCCCATGCTGGCGCATAGTAAATCGTTGTCAAATAGGTGTCTGGTGTCAAATCAAAAGTGTCGTGATGACAGATAGTTGAGTCTTCTTGATAATCGCAATCGGTTCTGACTTCCATCGTTAACGGTGGAAAATGTTTTTTGGAGGCTTGGAAAAGCGTTTCAATCAGTATTTGATCCCAAAATGCACAGAATAAATGAATCGCTCTGGATTTGAAAGCGGGAATTGGGATGTCAGTATAAGCTTCAAAGCTGTGTTGATAACGATCAGAAATCTCTTCTAGGGTATAGTGTTCTTCCAAATAACGTTGATAACCGGTGCGCGTGCCAAATAATAGCCGTGTTTCTGGGGGAGTGTGCGTTAAATCCATGAAAAAGAAGTCTTCCCAAGTAATAAACCCTCCGAGTACATTAGAATAGCGTTGTGCGATATCCCATAGCCGATCCAAATAATCACACCATGCTTTTAACATAAGCGGTTCGGCAGCAATAACGATTTGCCGCAAAAAGCCTTCTGGCTCGCTGTCAGGGCCGTTATCATGACTATAACCGAGTCGCAAAATGACTTGCAGATTATGCTGTTGCAATTTGTCTAATAATTGCTGAAACAAGGTGAAATAGTCTTGATAATAGGTGATGGGATCAACTTTGGTTTGAAAACCTACCCAGGGGATTAAGAGTATGACGGTATTAAATCCCATGCTTTGAATCAGTTCGATTTCTTGATCAACTTTGTTGATATTCAAATAACTCCAAAAATTGGCGGCCCAGCCTTGTGCTAAAAAGTGGGTGGCTATGATTTTGTTTTCTGGGATGCGAAAATGGGTGGCCGCCATAAAGCGGAATGCGGCAGCATCGGGGGAGCTTTGTGGCGGTGGTGGTGGGTGACTTGATAAGACGTTCCACCATTTGGCTTGAAATTTTTTCCGATTGATGCCTTGATAGACTTTATAACCGCTTTGAATATCAGTGCCGGCGGTAATGCCTTCATGGTGTATGACTTGGGAGTCGTGACAATAATAGACTTTATAACCGGCTTGACGCGCTGCAAAACATAAATCGGTGTCTTCGTAATAGGCTGGCGCGTAGCGCATATCAAAGCCACCTAGTTGATTCCATAGGGTTTTTCTGATCATTAAACTCGCGCCTGAGCAATAATCGACTTCTCGACTTTGGTTATAACGCGCATCTGTGGGTTCTTGCAATCTGCCATAATTCCAACCACTGGCATCGTTAAAAATCATCCCACCTGCTTCTTGCAACTGCTCATCTGGATAAATCAATTTGGAACCGGTAATGCCGATATCGGCTTGGGTATCCATGACTTTCACGAGATTCGATAACCAGCTAGGCGTGACTTGAGTGTCATTATTTAAAAAGAGAATGAATTCGCCATTGGCAATTTCTGCACCTTGCCGACAGGCTTGTACAAAACCCTGATTTTTGGTGTTATTGATGATCTTGATTGCACCTTGCAATTGTGCCAATAGGGCAGCGGTATCATCACTAGAAGCATTATTAATAATAATCACTTCTTTGCTGATTTCCGGATCGCAAGCTTGTAGTGTTAATAAGCAGTTGTAGGTGTACAAGGCTTTATTAAAAACAGGGATGACGATACTGACACGCGGTTGTGAGAGTTCTGGGAAAATCAGGGGTTTATTTAAATTCAGGGTATTGATAAAAGCAGTTTGCATTTTGCCACACCAAACGGCGACGGTGTGATTGGAAGCGGCATCTTCACAATAAATTTCAAGCGCGACGGGTTGCCCAGGAATACAGGTTTGCGGTGTGGGAAACAGAATATCGGTTGATTGATTATCGACTAACTGACGCGCATTAAAACGGTGTGTAAAATCGTTGATTCTCAGCGTGATGTGGCACTGATTGATCCGACAATACGTGCCAAATCTTAAACGTAGGCCGGTAATAAGGGGTTCACTGGGGATTAAGTGAAAACGAATGCAGACACCGGCTAATAGGGTAACGGGAATTTGTCCATGAGAAATTAATCCCTTTTGATGGCAACCTTGTGTACTTAATAGGGTGCTTTCTGGGTATTGATCTTCAATGACCGTATGGAAACGAGGTGATTGGGTTAAGCGATCTTTTTGCTTTTTGAAGAGTTGTTTTAAAGAGTGTCGTAAATTCATTAATGATGAGTTTTGAGTCGAATAGGATAACTACAAGGATTGTTTATAATAAAGGATATAACTACAAGGATTATTTATAATAAAGGATATATAGCATTTTTCGATTGGGTTAAATACACAACACCCAAAAGTTTTTGCACGCAAAAACTGGGGGGAAAAAAGCAACCACAAGGGCTTGCCCCTACATAATGAGAATGGTGGGCAACAAACACACGTTACCCACCCGACATAGAAGTTGCAAAGTTTGGGAAGAAGGAAAAGGACTTGCCTAAAATTTTTAATTGAACTACAGTGACACAAGTTTTAAACATTGAGGACAGGCATATGCCAGTGACACTTTCTATTAATAACGTACCGGAACTGATCGTACAAAACATCGCTTTACGTGCTTCTCAAAATCACCGTACCTTACAAAGTGAATTGCTAACCATTTTGGAAGATGCCATCAAAGTTAAACCATCCACACCAAAGCAAATCTTGGCTAAAGTACAACAGCTTGGCTTGGAAACCCCGGCAGAATCTGTTGAGATGATTAGAGGTGATCGAGATGAACATTAAAGTCGTGGATGCTTCCGCTATTGCGGCTGTATTATTTAATGAACCACAAGCGACTGACATAGCTAATCAATTAGATCAAGTATCATTGATGGCTCCGACACTCCTTTGGTTTGAAATGGCAAGTCTTTAATAAGAAGATAGAACGCTGATGTGACTGATGATCATGATTCGCGCTGATTTCAGATCTGCGTTAATCAGTGCAATCATGACAATCTGCGTTCTATTGGAATTAACATTTGAGATAGAACGCTGATGTAACTGATGATCATGATTCGCGCTGATTTCAGATCAACGTTAATCTAATCAGTCCGATCATAACTGATTTTCACGCAAAAGTTTTGCGCGCAAAACTTTTGCGTGAAACTGATAACTGATAACTGATAACTGCTATTTACGACGCTTTGATCGCCGTTTTTGTGGTTTCTTCATAAGCGACAGTAAATGTTCATAATTGTTGACGCACATATTGATATGCGGATGCTTTGATTCAAAAGTCTGCTTTAAAATCTTGATGGCCCGCTCATACATGGGTTTGGCTTGAGCATAGTCTTCAATTGATTTATAAAATTCGGCCAGATTATTGAGACTGATCGCCACATCGGGGTGATCACCTAAGGCTTGTTCACGAATCGCTAAGGCTTGTTCCAGTAAGGGTTGAACTTTCTCATCTTCTCCCATGAGTTTATACAATCCACCGAGATTATTGATGGTGGCTGAAATGTTAGGATGATCATCTTCAACCGCTTCATTCCAAATTTCTAATGCCCTTTCATACATCGGCTTGGCTATTTGATATTCGCCTTGCGCTTCATACAGGCCGGCAAGGTTATTGAGTGTTGCCGCGAGATTAGCGTTTTCTTCTTTTAATACATTTTCCAAAACTTCTAAGGCTTTTTTATAGTAAGGTTTTGCCTCTTCATATAATTTCTGCGCTTTATGTAAGCTGCCTAGATTGTTTAAACTGGTGGCCCGTCTTTTATGTAATTTATCAGGCTCTGACGGTTCATTATTTAAGGCGACTTCTACAATGTCCAAGGCGCGTTCATATAGCGGTTTGCCTTGTGTATATTTACCCATAATATGATACAAACTGGCCAGATCATTCAGGCTTTCGGCTACTTCGGGATGGGTTTTACCTAACATTTGTTCTCGAATAGCCAAAGCCTGTTCATAAAGCGGCCTTGCTTGTGCATATTGCGCTCTTTCATGCAAGTAACAGGCGACTTCACTGAGTAATTCAGGGGCTTCTTTCAGTATTAACTGCGATTGTATAATGTGATCAGTACAGGTTTTAGCACATCGCAATAAACGTTGACATTGGGGCCAATTTGAAAACTCAACATCTGGAAAAACATGATTCATCACCTGTACTGCTTTTTCTGCCCATATCCGTTGTTCAGCACCTGACATGCCTTGTTTCAAAAAAGTTTGTATAGAATAGTTCATCGTCATGATTTTGCGATTGGGATTATATCGCAAAAACTGAGTTTTATAAGCTTCTTGTATCGCTTCACCCCAAGCTTCTGGATCATCAGCAATCTGTTTTAAATGGCCGTCTAAGGCTTTAATGCCTTCTTTTAAAATTTCTTCTGGTATATTTTCGGGATAAAGAAAAGCACACAGGCGCAATAAATCGGCCGCTGCCGGATTGGTTTGTTCGGTGTCAGTCAGAGAAATGGCAAAATCACTTGCCACGGAATCATGCTGCTTTTTAGTTTTTTTTGTCATTTCTTTTTTTTAAATTAAGGTGGGCAACAAAAACACGTTACCGGCCCCCATTTCACGCTAAAGTTTCGCGGAGCGAAACTTTAGCGTGAAATATTGATTTGAATGGGGCCGGCAACATTCTTTACCCATCCTACATTAAGCAAAATTTATTTTGCGACATCAGGTATTTTACAAAGTCAACGCTTTTATCAATTCATCTAATGAGGTTATTGGCATACTACATTTATACCCTGTACAAATATAAGCGACTGTTCCATCTTGGGGTTTTTTCTCTGACAACGTACAGGGCAATTCTGTGGCATCATTTGGAATCGCAAAACAGAGACGTTGTGGCGCATAGTCTTTTTGACACGCTGCTTGCCAGGTTTTCAAGGTGTCTCCTTCTCCCCGTAAGATAATCATTTGAGGGGGGAATAAATAATCTTCTAGCGCCAATAACAGGGTTGTATGGGTTCCTGCCGTTTGTGTGATATGTGTCCACGCAGATTGAAGGGTTTTTTCTGCCGCTTCAAGATAACGGGATTCGCCTAACAAAAAGCCTAATCTTCCCAAGGCTAAGGCGGCAATGCCATTGCCACTGGGAAGGGAATCATCTGTAAACGATTTAGTCCGAGAAATCAAGGTTTCATGATCATGCGCGGTAAAATAAAAACCGCCTGTTTCGGTGTCGGCAAATTCTTCTAATAACACTTCCGCTAAGGCTATGGCAAAAGTTAAATCGCCATCGCGCCAACGTGCTTGCAATAAGGTTAAAATGGCCTCTAATAAAAAGGCGTAGTCATCCAAATAAGCGTTTAAATGTGCTTTGCCATCTTTGCTCGTTGCTAACAATCGGCCGTCAACCCAGAGGGTATTTTTAATAAAATCAAGCGCTTGTTCTGCGATTTGGAGATAATCTTCACGATCAAAAATCCGTCCGGCTGTTGCCATGCCTTTGATCATTAAGGCATTCCATGAAGTTAGTATTTTCTCATCACGCCCTGGGCGTACTCGCTGTTCACGATATTTAAACAAGGTAGCTTGCGCCTTATCTAAACGGGTATTGAGTTCTTCAAGGGATAATTTAAAATGTTTAGCCGTTTTTTCGCGATTATGGAAAACGTGTAAATGCCACTTGCCTTCAAAATTCGCTGCCCGATTTAAACCGAAATGATAGGCAAACAATTTATAGGAATCGTTATCCAATAAGTCTTTGAGTTTGTCTTTAGTCCAAACGTAAAATTTGCCTTCTTCACCTTCAGAATCGGCATCCAAGCTTGAATAAAAACCCCCTTCTTTTGAAAGCAGTTCACGGATAACCCAATCTACCGTTTCCCAAACGATGTGCTTAAATAACTGATCATCCCCATTTTGAGAAAGGGCTTGGGTGTTTTCAAAAAGGCTGCTGTTAGTCTGAAGAAATTGCCACGCTTCACTATAGATAGTCAAAAAGGGGCCGTTGTCATAGAGCATTTTTTCAAAATGGGGAATCATCCAAAGTTCATCCACAGCATAACGGCAAAATCCGCCCCCAAGTTGATCGTATAGGCCCCCTAAGGCCATTTTTTTCAAAGTAAACAAGGCCATATCTAACCCCGCCTTATCAGGTTCACCTTGCCTTGCTGTCATGATATAGTGATGCAGTAAACGCTCAATATTGGGAATATGGGGAAACTTAGGTGCGCCTCCAAAACCGCCTTGGATCTTATCAAAACTTGCTGCCAATTCCTCGCGCGCTATATTAAGAGGTGCAGCGTTGATCAGATCGACACTTGTGATTTGCAATGCCTCATCGGGGTTTAAGGTTTTCGCTAATGATTGCTGATGTGCCTTAATTTGATCTTGATGTTCATGATAGAATGTGGCCACTTTTTTTAATAAATCAGTAAAAGCGGGCATGCCATAACGCGGGTGCGGCGGAAAATAAGTGCCCCCAAAAAACGGATACTGATCTTCAGGACTTAAAAACATTGTTAACGGCCAACCACCAGTACGTTGCGTGATCAAATGATGGGCCATTTGATAAATCTTATCCAGATCAGGCCGTTCTTCACGATCCACTTTGATATTGATAAATAAATTATTCATCAAGGCTGCGGTTTGTGGATTTTCAAATGACTCATGCGCCATAACATGACACCAATGACAGGCTGAATAACCAATAGACAATAAAATAGGTTTATCGTGTTGTTTAGCTAAACTGAGGGCCTGTGTTCCCCACGGATACCACTGCACTGGGTTATGAACGTGTTGTAGTAAATAAGGGCTGGTTTCATTAACTAGGGCGTTAGTCTGTTGTGTGTTCGGTTTTGTCTTCATTAATAATTATTCGTATTATAGTTCGATGTGTTCAGGAGTTCAGGAGTTTATGAGTAGGGGCGAACCTCTCGCCTTTTTCAATGGCAACTGACTCTTGAACTTGTGAACACTTTTGAATGCATTTGTAAATGATTGATTTATAATATTTCTTCTCTCTAAGGCTGTCAATATAAACAATGATTGACATGTTATAAATTTTGGTAGATGATTGCTATTATTGCTATGAAACTGAAAAAACAAATCTTAACGGCAAGCATTACAGTATTCTTGGTGTCAACTCAAGCGGTTTTTGCAGCTGAAAACACAGAGGCTGTCGTGTCGAGTAACACCGCTTTTGCATTTGATCTCTACAAGCAATTGCAAACATTGCAAACGGGTAATCTTTTTTTATCCCCCTACAGTATTTCAACCGCTCTCGCTATGACTTATGCTGGGGCACGAGAGCAGACTGCGGTGCAAATGTCTGATGTTTTACATTTTGGCACAGATCAAACTCAATTTCATTCCGCATTTGGTGAGTTGCAAGCGCAAATCAATGCGGCTCAGCAGAAAGAAGATATCGCGCTCAATGTTGCCAATGGATTGTGGGTTGATCAAGCCTATCCCTTTCTTGATAGCTTTATCGACTTGGTAACAAATGCTTATCAGGCTGAACTGAAATCGGTTGATTTTCAAACTGCTTTTGAAGCGGCCCGCTTGAAAATCAACATTTGGGTAGAGGAACAAACCCAAAACAAAATCAAAGAACTCATTAAGCAGGGTATGCTCAGTAGTTTAACCCGCCTTGTCCTCGTTAATGCTATTTATTTTAAAGGCAATTGGGCCACTGAGTTTGATAAGAGTGAAACGGCGCTTTTTTGGGTGACTCCCGAAACCAGTGTTGAGGTGCCGTTCATGATGAGTCAGAAAGAAATTCACAGTTCGTATTTTGAAGATGCTCTTGTTCAAGTGCTTGAACTGCCCTACGAAGGAAATGAAGTTTCCATGATAGTTATTCTTCCCAAGGGTGGGTTCTCGAAATGGGAACAGTCGCTGACAGCAGAACAACTTGAAATGTGGTTAAACCTTTTTATAAAAAAGGACGTTACCGTCTTTTTGCCCAAATTCAAGATCAGTGGTGAATTTGAGTTATCCAACACACTTGCGGTTATGGGTATGCCAGATGCGTTCAATTCTCGTCAGGCCGACTTTTCAGGGCTAAATGGTACAAAAAACCTCGTTATTTCTTCAGTCATTCATAAAGCGTTTGTCGATGTCAATGAAAAAGGCACAGAAGCCGCTGCATCAACTGGTATTGGTATTGGCGGAACAGCTATGCCTGAACCCCCTAAAACCTTCCGCGCTGATCATCCTTTTCTATTCTTAATTCGCCATAATCCATCGGGCAGCATTTTGTTTTTGGGGCGAGTGGTGAATCCGTTAGATATACCGCCACAGGATTATGAAGCCACCCTGTCACCAGACTTGAAACTGCATATTCCTGTCGTGCGTCACCGCAATGAGTCTGGTAAGTTAGTCAAATCATGGGCCGATTTAGAAGGATTCCGAGAAGGTGAGAAATTAATATTTGAACTCGTTGATCATGGGGATTTGGAAGTTCAATAAATTGTTTGCAAACTCAAGTTGGAACCGTAAAACTCAATGCCATCTTCGCTTTCGCCTAAAAACGTTCTTTTGTAGGGCTCCCTACGGGTTTTTGTTGCCCACCATCTTTGTCTCGGAACTTTCCGTTCAAACTTTAGTATTCCCAAAATTAAGGGTTAACTGGAACTGATTTCCACGCAAAAGTTTTGCGCGCAAAACTTTTGCGTGGAACTGATAAATTATTTTCACATTTCACGCAAAAGTTGCGCGCAACTTTTGCGTGAGCCGAAGGCCAGCGAAGCTAAATACAGTTTTTGCGCGCAAAAACTTTTGCGTGGAACTGATAACTGATAATTGATAATTGATAATTGATAATTGAAATGTCTATTCTCCTATTATCGCCTGATGTGATTACTGAACGTATGGCTGGGCCTGGTATTCGCTATTGGGAATTTGCCAAAGCCTTGGCCCCTTCTTATACTGTCACATTGGCAGCACCGAATGCGATACCTGATACACTGCAACACCCGACAAATGTCTCTTTGGTACAACACACGAAAGAGAATATAATAGAATTAACAAGTCGTCATGATATTATCATCTTTCAAGGTTATATTTTTGATCTTTATCCCATACTCCGTGAGAGTGATAAAGTTTTAGTGGCCGATTTGTATGATCCTGTCCCTTTAGAAGGTTTAGAACAACACCACGCGCCACAAGACATGCCCATCATCGCTGATCAAGTTCGCATGATGAATGAACAACTGAAATGGGCCGATTATTTTCTGTGTGCCAGTTCGCGCCAACGTGATTTATGGCTCGGTCATCTGCTGGCCTTGGATCGTATTAACCCATTGACTTATCACGAAATTCAACAGCGCGTGATAACGGTGCCTTTTGGATTGCCAGACAATGTGCCGCAGCGAACTGGTAGCGGTTTTCGACAAAACCTTGATGATGATGCCGGGTTTGTTCTATTATGGGGTGGTGGTATTTGGGAATGGTTTGACCCGCTGACATTGATTCGGGCTGTTCATCGTCTTTCACCACGATATCCTGATTTAAGGCTGGTTTTTTTAGGAGGACAACATCCTAATACAACTATCCACACTATGCCTAAGCAACACCGTGCGATTGCTTTAGCGCAAGAATTAGGTTTATATAATACACAAGTCATTTTTCACAGTGGTTGGGTGCCTTATGATGTTTTGCACAATCATTTATTAGATGCCGATGTCGGTGTCAGTGCCCATTTTGATACCCTTGAAAGCCATTTTTCTTTTCGTACCCGTATTTTATCTTATTTATGGGCGGGGAAACCGATTATCACAACGCAAGGCGATGTCTTGGCCGATGAAATTGCTCATTACCGAGCGGGTATTGTGGTTAATCCGACAGACGAAGACGCTTGGATAGCGGCGATTGAAAAATTGCATAATCCTAAAAACTATGCAACCTATATAGACGGTGTTAGAATGCTCGCTCTAAAGTACCGCTGGTCAATTGTCACCCAATCTTTACTCTCGTTATGTGCCAAGGCATCGCGAGCCCCAGATAGGATAGTCGAAAATGGGTTAAGAAAATCACAAGCTCGAAGGGATTGTGAGCATGAGTATAACGCGCTACAATTGCAAAAAGTGGCGCTAGAACAACAATTAGAATTTATTGAAAATTCACATTCAATGCGATTGACAGCACCACTGCGAACATTACGACGTTGGTTGACACGTTGGAAAACATAAGAATTGGGAAATTGGCCTCTAAAGTCCTTGTTAATTATTAGGCTTTTAAAGGGTATATGTTGTATTTTTACAACACTCCTACTCACAAAAATATTTTTGTTGTACAAATCACTCACTTTGTTGTATATTGACATACATTGAAACATAGAGTAATATTCTTACCATAAAGATTTAAACACTCAGAGGGTGGCTATAATATTGGCTTGATTTTATCTCAGTTTAATGTTAGGTAACTCCCAAAAAATTAAAATACCACTAAATGTAGGTTGGAGTGAGCTTGCGAACTCCAACACTCCAACACTCCCAAAAAATTAAAATACCACAAATGTAGGTTGGCGTGAGCTTGCGAACTCCAACAAAAAAATTAAAATACCACAAATGTAGGTTGGAGTGAGCTTGCGAACTCCAACAAAAAAATTAAAATACCACAAATGTAGGTTGGAGTGAGCTTGCGAACTCCAACACCAACACCATAATCTTCATTGGTATATTAATTTTTTTGAGTTACCTCATTGAAATATTCAACAAAACTTGTTTTCTTCAAAACCATCATTTAGAATGATTGTTATGAAGGCAGTAGTATTTATTTATTTAGAGATTGATTTAAAAGTCTAATTCGATAAGATTTATTAATATAAATGGGCCTGGTATTATAAACCGTCGTAAAGCGTCTGTTTGCGGCTCTCGGATTTGAAAACGGATAGGTGATTTAAATAACTGATCATTGATAACAGATCATTGATAATTTGATAACAGATCATTGATAATTGACTATTGATGTGATTAATTGATTTAATTGATACATTGTAAAGAGGACTTCGTAATATGAAGAAAATGAAGAAGCTTGCCGTAGCTGTCGGTGTAGCGTTAAGTTTAGGAGTAGCATCACAAGCCAATGCTGTGATGGAATTCCAACACGGTGGTAAAGGTGATGTTGTTCTGTTCCCTTATTATAATGGTTCTGAAGGATGGGAAAATTACTATACTATCACGAATGACTCGCCTTTATGGATTCAAGGCCATTTGCGTTTCCGGGGCGCGGCATGGTGTGCTGAGTTGCGTGACTTTGACATCATTTTGTCACCTGGAGATGTGTTTGTCTTCCGTATAGCTGACATTGATGGTGATGGTGAGTGGGAATTGGATCAAAGTTTGGATATCAAGAACTTCCAATACACCGGTTTGGTTGAAATGGCAGATCAGGGTGATATGGATTTACCTACCTCGCATTGTGAAGGAACAGACGGTGAGAAGCATTGGCCGTGTATGGATCCAAGTTATGGCTTAATACCTGAAGCTAATGCGATTCTGACAGAAGACAAGATTGAACTCCAAAAA
The DNA here is from genome assembly GCA_003645185.1 of Candidatus Parabeggiatoa sp. nov. 3. Taxonomy (GTDB): domain Bacteria; phylum Pseudomonadota; class Gammaproteobacteria; order Beggiatoales; family Beggiatoaceae; genus Parabeggiatoa. Next base: position 7,788 of record QNEL01000014.1, on the reverse strand, counting down.
CAACAGGGGTATATTGAATTCATCGGTGAAGCCGTACTGGATGGTATGGATCATAACATGATGAACATTTTATTGAGTGGCGATCCTGGGCAATGGGCACCTTACCAAACTGAATTTATGTCTCATCGTGGCACCACTGCCTGGAAATGGAGTAATGCTGAAGGGCAACGTTTTACCAACCAATTTGATGTCGTTGCGCCCACTTTCACGGATCCGGTGTGGGTAGGTAATCGTGGTTTAAGGGATGTGCCTAATGTGTTATCGGGTTTTGCTGTGGTCTCCAAGGTAGGGCAGGATACCGGTCTGGCATATAATGCGCCTGTGATAGCTAATTTCCGTACCACTGGTACAGACCATCGTATTGATAACTACCGCATCGACGTGAATGGGAACAGTCTGGACGTTGATAACCCAGTGTTGGTGGGCACCAACCGAGGGGTTATTGTTCATAATGAAAATGGGGCGGCATCTCCTATAGGTATAAGTCCACATGGGGATTACATCTATGGCTTCCAAGAAGAAGGACCCGATCCGTTCAATCCAATGCCGGGGAGTCTCCGGTATGAAAGTCTTATTAGTTTTAACAACACTTGGGGCCCCACCTTAGCTGATGGTGACGATTATAATTTGTCACGTTTTGCAATCAATGGTATTAATAATGTTTATGGTACCGTCGACAGAGAAGCTTCAACGGGTCTCATTCTGCCAGTCAATCTCCGTTGGACAGCAGGTACGGGCATTTTCCGTTTTGGTAATGAGGTAACTGGCAATGCCCTAAACCTTGAAATCGATGATTTTGATAGACGGGTTATTGATAGATCGGGGATAAACAGTATTGCCGAAGTTGAAGAGGCTGTGCGTGTGGGCGGCCAATATTGTAGTGGCTTCTATTTTGATGGGGCTGGTGCAGTAGCGGTTGGCGAATCTGGCAGTTTACAAACGTGGTTTCATAGCTGGAGTTTCACGAAGTTCTTCTATGGTGAACGTGCTGATTACTACCTTGAAACCAATCTTGCTGGCTACATTAGAGCAGCAGCACAAGCCCTTGTGCAAATGCCTAAGACTTTTGCCCTTGAAGTGTGGGATACAGAGGAACGCACTGCTGGTGGCGCGACTATCAGTCGGGGACAATGTGTGTCACCTGCGATTGGTCCAGAATGTTTGACCACCACGAGTGGATCAACTGGGGACTTGAACTTGGCAGATTGCTGTGGCACCTTTAGTATTTCGGATGTCAAAGCCCGTTATTCTGCGGATGTGGCTGCGTTCACGAGCGGAAGAGCGGTATTTACGCCAAGAAATAACGATTCGGTTGTTGATGCTGAGCATCAATTCCGTAACAGATATAGTTGGCCGACCCTTCTCTATGGTTATGAAATGAATTCTGGGGAAATGGCCCATTGGAGAGTGTTGAATTGCAGCCGGTAGAACCGGTATTCTCCCTCTACCCATCAATGCCATTATTTCTAGTTAGGCTAGGGCGAACTGAGCTGTTCGCCCCGGTAGTAAGGCATAAAGGTGATATGATAGAACACTGATTCTTGTCATGATTTTAGCGTAACGATCCTTCTGTTTCACGCAAACGTTTTTTTGAGCCTTTTGCGTGAAACGCTAATTTAATCTGTGTTAATCAGCGTTCTATCTACTTTTAATTCAAACCACCATCACCTTTCTGCCCCCACTACTCTCAAAAGTCTATCTCAAACTCAAAACCTCTTTGAATCAAAAAACGCTTCTCTTAATGGCCTCTACCAGTCGCCATTCACACTTCAAAAGTCACCATTCGCTTTTTGAATGTCAGCTTTTCTCAAAATTCACCATTCGTGATTTTTTTTGGATAGGGAATTTTTCGATATGCCATCCAACTCAACCCTTCTTTAAAAATCATTACAGGAATTGCCAATGCCATTATTTAATCAAAGTGCCTACCGGCAATGGGTCACATTACTAGTCTTATATTTTGTATTGACACCCACCGTTTATGCTATCAAAGCCAGCTTTATTGCCCAGCCAACTTCAGGGCCCGTACCATTATACGTTGCATTAGACGCAAGAGGCTCGCAGCCATCTCCGGGAGCAAGCATCACTGACTATAAATGGATAAGCAGTGATAAGCAGTTTATGTTGCCCCTCAACATGCAACAAATGCATTATTTTACGCTTGGTACGTACACCATCACTTTGACTGTAACAGATAGTTTAGGAAACCAAGATACCACAAGACAAACGATTACAGCGTTATCAAAGGGGAGTAGTGGTACGGATCCAGGGACTACCCCTACACCATCCACAGCGCCGGTTGCCAGCTTCACTATTTCCCAGTCTTCTGGAACAGCACCTTTACCTGTTACGTTAAATGCAGCGGCCTCTCGGGCTACTACCAGTGGTGCGAGGATTGCGGCTTACCAATGGCAGATAAGTCCCCCTATTTCCACAACGCCATCAGGTTCCTATTCCTCTGCGACTTTTACTCAAGCGGGCAGCTATACCATTACCCTGACAGTACGTGATAATCTAGGCAAAACGGCCAGTAGCTCAAAATATATTACGGTTTCTCCAGCCGCAGTAGTAACCCCTTCACCAACAAGTCCTTTATTGGTTACATCTCAAGGGGCATCGTTTTACGGCGGTGTCTTGCTTGACAGTTCATTTTTGCGTAATAACTCACTCATTCGCAGTTCTGATAATGTCAAGATTCAGGCCAGTATCAAAGTGGCCTTTGCCCATATAAACAAGCCGGCTGATATACTTGTCGCGGTCAATTATCCATCAGGTTCAGAACAATGGCTCTTAAAAAATGGGAATATTGACTATAATTTTGAACCTTGGGGTGGGCCAAGTTCACCTCAACCTTGGCCTTTAGTTCAATCCCTGATATTGACAGAGATAGTAAATATTGATGATATCTTCAGTGGTCAGTTTGGAGATTTGGTAGGTAAATTTGATATTTATATCATTTACCATGTTGTTGAGAATAATGGTCCGTTTGTCTTCAATGAAGGCACACCGCTTCAATTTGAAGTGGTTAAATAAAAAACGGCCTGACTCATTCTATTAATTACAAGCCCCAAAGCAAAGGGGCTTTTTATTTACAAAATAGAACGCTGATTGTCATGATTATCATGATTTTCACGCGCGTCGTGAAGCTTCGCTTCACCGCGCGCGTGAAACGCTGATTAAAAACGGGCAAAGAACACGGATTGTGCTGATTATCAATCAGTGTAAATCAGGCCATAAATCAGCATTTTCCGTTTAACATTTTGTTGATCACTACACTTGTTTATCAATTTCGTAACAAACTCTTTTTTTCAATTAACAAGGAATAGGTTTATCAGATGACAAAAATGACAACGCCTCTACCTATTATGGGTAGTTTTTGTATAGGCATCAGCCTATTGTTTAATCCTTGTGTTGCCGATGAAGCGACACCCATACCGGCTGAAACAATGCCACAACCTGCCGTTCAACAGGAGACTGTCGTTCCAGAAAAAAAATCGCCTAACAAGGATGCAGAAACGGCCCTTCAAGAAGTAGAGCCAGAAGAACCATCGCTTAACGAAGCGGAAATAGCCCTTCTGAAAGACACGGTGGGAGAATACATAACTGCTCGGCAAGAAGAAGACTTTAAAACCCTGCGCGGTTTTGAAAGCTGGGAAGGTTGCAGAATTGGGGAATTAAATGAAGTTGACTACATCCAAAGTTTTAAGGACAAGAGCAGATTTCAAAAGTGGCAAATCACTAAGGTGATTAATGAGCAAAATAATCAATACAAAGTGTTGATCTTGGTTTCCAGTGATGCTCTGCCACCCCGTATAGCAGCGATTGTGGGGAATAAAACGATCAAATCCACACTGCCTCAGTGGTGGAAAAAGCAGGGTGATCGCTTTGTGCATTTGTTCCATATTGAACGCAAAAAACTTCTGCTATAGCCTAAACCCTTGTTTGTAGGGGCAATCCCTTGTGATTGCCCTCTTTCCCAAATTTCCTATCCCTCCTACAACATCCCTAGTACAACGGATTTACGGTATAAACGGATTTGTTCCACCCACCTGTGAGAGTTCAATCAACCTTGAAACAATCCGTTTAGTCCGTTAATCCGCTGTACTAAACCGGTGAACCATGTCTTCTAAAAAAAATTCCCAACGCTTATCAAAACACTTTGATCACAGACTCACAGCAACCCAAACGGTTTCGCTAGAAAAACTCTGTCGAGTGATCGCACAAACAACTACCCACCTCGTTTTTTTGCCAGAACCGCGCCTAGATTTGCACGATTACGGTTTAAAGCCCATGCTGGCCCGATCAACCGCCGAGCAAGTCAACCAAGCCATACAAGTTTCTATTCCCATCCTCAACGGCAAAACCCTACAATGGCCTCTCAAATTAGCGGCCGATAACCCACCTCTATCGGTTATTGCCCTCAAACTCGGTACGGGTGGCAGAATCAATCACTGTCATTTACAACTCTCTTTCTTTGAAAAACAACAAGATAGACAGACTTTAATCGCCACAACTCAGTTTGATGGCACAACAGCACAACAAGATAATCAATGGGCCGATTTCAAATTAGAGCGGCCCTTGTTACCCGGCCACTATATTTGTCAACTCACCTCCCCCGATGCCGATAATCAAAACAATACCTTGTTTCTCTGGCTAACCAGTGAACACCCGGTTTTACCCGACACCCTCATTGATTTATATCCTTATAGTCTAATGCCAGCAATGTGCCTATCACCCACTGCCAACCCAGTGATAGTCACAAAGTTGCCACTCCTGCGTGGAAAAATCCTGCAATGGCAGATAGATTTAGAGGCCGATAGCCAAACCATTACCCGCGTTTTTTTGAAACTCGGCACTGGCGGCCGGATCAATCAATGTCAATTAGTCTTATCTCTTTTTGCACAACACACTGATACAATTGAATTATTCGCCGTTGCTTCGCTCAAAGGCGCAACTGTAATTGATGGCCAATGGACAGAATTTGTCTTAGATCAGCCCATATTGCCCGGCCGCTATTTTTGTCAACTCCACTCCCCCGATGCCGACAACCAAAAAAACATTCTATTTGTATGGTTAATAAAAGAAATCATAAAAGACAAGCTAAGCCATTATAGCTACGTTTCGCCTTCAACCCGCAAATTGAAAAGCGCACTACTGAAAAAACCATTACCGCTTATCAGCGTGATTATCACGATGCCTATCAATGAGGCAGGGCTTGAATTGTATTTACAGGCCGCTTTAAACAGCGTAGTGCAACAAATCTATCCCCACTGGGAACTTTGTCTGATCACTGACACCCATCAAACCTGGCTTGAAACCTACTGTCGCCGCTATCCCGATCAAATCAAACTCGCCTACAGTCAACCGGAACAATCACTCGCCAGCCAAATCAATACCGCACTGGCACTCGCCACAGGCGACTATACCGTTTTTTTGTGGCCGGATGATGTCTTAAGCGAAGACGCACTATTAGAAATCGCCAAAAAGATTAATCAAGCTGCCCAACCCATTGATATGCTGTACTCTGATGAAGATCAAATGAACGATCTTGAAAGCTTTCATAAGCCTTATTTTAAGCCAGCATGGGCTCCTGAGATGGTTTGTGGACAGCTATATACCGGACAATTGAGCGTTTATCGTACCCGCTTATTAAAAGAAATCGGCGGAATGCGTGAAACCTGGCACCCTCAACCATTAGGAGAATGGGCCGCCAAGCTATTGAAAAACCAAATCAATCGAGGGCAATGGCTCAACTTCATCAAACAAATCAATCTATTTTATAAAGCCCAGCATGAACTGCACTTATGGGATATGGTATTGAGATTCACCGAGCAAACCCAGCGTATTGAACATATTCCAAAAATCCTTTATCACCGTCGTCGGCAAGCTCCAATTGCCATTAACCCAGCCAAGACATTAGAAATCGTTCAACAAGCCTTGGATAGAGAAGGATTAGGAGGGCGCGTCACACCCAATCCTCTTGTCGCGCAAACTCACATCCTACATTACCCCGTCCAAAAACAACCGCTCGTCAGTATAATCATACCGACTAAAGATATGGCGGCCATGCTGGCACACTGTATTGAAAGCATTCGCACCCTCACCACCTACCCCAACTGGGAAATCATTATCGTTGATAATGGCAGCACTAACGCAATCACTTTCGCCCTGTTTGAAAAATATCAGGCAGAATTAGGCCAAGCTTTTACAGTTTCTCGACACGACATCCCTTTTAATTTTTCCAAATTAGTCAATCACGGTGTCAAAGCCGCTAACGGTGACATCATCCTATTGCTCAATAACGACACAACCGTTTTAGGGCCCCCGAATTGGCTACAAGAAATGATAGGGTTTGCCCAACACCCAAAAATAGCCGCAGTCGGTTGTAAGTTATTGTATCCAGAGGATAATACCATTCAACATGCCGGCCTGATTTGCGGCCTAGGCGGGATTGCGAATCATGGGCATAAACACTTTCCCGCCAACAGCCCAGGCTATTTTAATCGCCTAGCCATCGTATCGAATTACTCCGCCATCACAGGCGCTTGTCTCATGATAAAACGGACACTCTGGGAACAAATCAACGGTTTTGATGAACAACTCGCCATAGCCTTCAACGATGTCGATTTTTGTCTCAAACTACTCAACAAAGGTTTACGTCACGTCGTACTACCCCACGTCACCTTTTATCACCACGAATCCAAAAGCCGAGGCTTAGAAAATACAGCAGCCAAGAAAAACCGTTTACGCCAAGAAGAAGCCTACATGAAACAACGTTGGGGAGCCATTTTGCAAAAAGATCCGTTTTATAACCCCCATTTAACTAAACAAGCCGAAGATTTTAGACTCGCTTCAGACTCCATTTACTATAGTCAAGCTCGCAAGAAATGGTGGAAGCTGTGGTGGTAGGTTATCAGTTTCACGCAAAAGTTTTGCGCGCAAAACTGTATTTAGCTTCGCTGGCCTTCGGCTCACGCAAAAGTTTCGCTTCGCGAAACTTTTGCGTGAAATGTGAAAATCAGTTATCAGTTATCAGTTATCAGTTATTTGTTATTTATAATTAACTATACTGCACGCGGGCACAATTTAAACTTTTAAAAGCTTTCGCGATTGGATGGACTACAAAAGCAAATCGATCAAAAAAATCTTAAAAGCACAACCCCGTAGGGGTTGAATGTGAAACTTCGTTGCCGAGCGTAGCGAGATCATAGCCCCAGGTGGCAACCTGGGGTTGCCAAAAAAATTATAAAAGTTAACCAAAATGGGCTATTTTGATAAACTTATCTTATTATTTTGAAGCATTTTGATAAAAAATTGAACCAAATGGTATTTTTTTGAACAATTATTGTCTCTCACCGGGCAAAATAGGGCGGTATCCAGCCCTGTGGAGGATGTTAATTAACTTATTGATTATTAACACTATTTTATTTTTTGTTTAACGCAAAATGTCGAACTGTTTTTTACCTTGCAAAGTTTAAGGCAAGAGTTAGGGCATCGGCCCTGTGTATTTCATCTCAAAATCAATTTTGATGATATTATCTTGAGCATCATCAAACTCAAAACACCCTCAAAATAATCAACAGGGCATCGATTATCAAATAATTCTGTAGAAACGCGATGCATCGCGTCTCAGAATCGCGTTTCATAATCGCGTTTCATAATCGTGATATTACCAGAGACGCGATGCATCGCGTCTCTACAATTAATCAACAGGGCATCGATTATCAAATAATTCTGTAGAGACGCACTGCGTGCGTCTCAGAATCGCGTCTCAGAATCGCGTCTCAG
>QNEL01000013.1 GCA_003645185.1 Candidatus Parabeggiatoa sp. nov. 3 | reverse complement strand
ACGCGAAACATCGCGTCGAAACGAAGAGAAGACGCGAAACATCGCGTCGAAACGAAGAGAAGACGCGAGGCATCGCGTCTCTACTGGCCTACAAATACGGTTTCAGAAGTTCACAAATCTCTTCGTCTTCAAAGTCTTTAGCCAATTGGGCAATTTTGTTAGCAAGCGGCAGCAATTGATGAGAGATTTGTTTCAATTGTTCAACTTGTTCAAGAATGCCATTGACATCGCCCATCATAGCCAAATCAACTAGGATGGCAGCTTGCTCAGCAGACAAATTCTCTTTTGAGGCCAAGAAATCTATTTTACTGCCATTCGCAGCAGTAGGGACAGGCGTTTTCTGTTCAGAAATCCATTTTAATTCTAAATAGTGTTGTAAACATTCTAACAACTCCTCAGCACGAATCGGTTTCGGGATAAACTCCTGACAACCTGCCTCTAAACTCTCATCGCGGTGATAACTAAAAACGCTGGCTGAAGCCGCAATCACCACTATTTTTTGATAGGCCGGTATTTGCCTCAATTGCTGTACAAATTCAAAGCCATTCATGACTGGCATCATTAAATCTAACACGATCAAATCCGGTTCACATTCACGCATTTGATCTAAACCTTCTTGACCATTACCCGCTTCCATCATTTCAAAACCTAATGGTGTTAACAGGTTCACTAACACCATGCGATTTTCGAGTTTGTCATCAATGACTAAAATTTTGAATGGGGAATCGGTTACAGGTAATCCAGCACTCGAATTTGGCTGCTTATCCAATTTTTGATAACCAATCACAGTGGGTGCCTTGGCAGGCTCTGATTGAGCTATGCCGGGTACTTCTGGTAAAGAAAGCGCCGTCCAAAATGTACTCCCTTCACCAAGCACACTCTGAACCTGTAATTTTCCCCCCATCATCTCAACCAGTTTTTGGGTAATGGATAAACCCAAGCCCGTGCCTTCTGCCCGATAATCCGGATCGCCTACTTGTTGGAAGGGCGAAAAGATTTTGTCCAATTCCTCTTCAGCAATACCAATCCCAGTATCTTCCACTTGAAAACGGATTTTATCCAACGGTTCTTCTTGCACTGTCTGCGTGTCTGAATCAGGGGAATCTCCTTCATAACCTACTTTGAGAACAAGCCGCCCTTGTTGGGTAAATTTAATCGCATTGCCTAACAAATTAATGAGAATTTGTCGCAACCGTTTTTCATCTGCACAAATCGCCACGGGAAGAAAAGAAAGCTGTTGGTATATAAACGTAATGCCCTTTTGGGCGGCCCGCATTTGAAAGATTTCAGTAATGCCTTGAATAAACTGATTAAAATTAAAATCGCTGGGATAAAGTTCGATCTTGCCTGCTTCAATTTTAGATAAATCTAAAATATCATTAATCAAGGTTAATAAATAGTGACCACTCCGTTCAATGATATCGATACCTTCTTTATGCTTTTCACTCAACGTCTTATCACGATTCAGGATTTGTGTGTAACCCAAAATACCATTCAAAGGGGTGCGTAATTCGTGGCTCATGTTAGCCAAGAAAGTGCTTTTAGCACGGTTAGCCGCTTCAGCTGCTTCTTTCGCATCCTGCAATTCAGTCTCCCATTGTTTACGCTCAGTGATATCGCGCCCAACCGATTGAAGTTCCACTACCTGCCCATTATCATCACAAATGGCCCGATCTGACCACTGTTGCCAACACAGTTCACCATGCTCTGTTCTGATGGGCCGTTCATGAATCATGATAGATTTTTCATGACTGAGAAGAGGTTGTAAATTAGGTAGAACCGTTTCCCGCGCTTCTTCAGGCATCAACATCAAAAATTTGTTGCCTAGAATCTCATCACGTTGTACCCCAAAATAGCGACAATAGGCATCATTGACAAAAGTGAGGGTGGTATCCGGTAGAAAGCGACAAATCAATTCCGTTTGATCTTCTACCACGCCCCGATAACGCGCTTCACTGGCACGTAAAGCGTCTTCAGCTTCTTTACGCTCTGTGATATCAACGATAACCCCAATAGCAGACTTAAAACCACCCTTATGGTTCCGAATAACGGTCATCGACACATCAGCCCAAAAGAAACGACGATTTTTTCTCAAGAAACGTTTTTCAATATGATAGCTATTGATAACATTTCTTGTGAGTGGCTCAAAATGCTTTTGACTGATCTCAATATCATCTGAGTGGGTAACATCAAGATAAGTGAAAGTACCCATTTCTTGGCAGGTATAACCTGTCATTTCTAACCATTTCGCATTGCAATCCAGAAAATAGCCATTCACATCAGCCAGTACAATACCAGCCGCTGCATTCTCAAAGATCGCATTCAAATGAGCCTCTCTTTCCCGCAAGGCTTCCAAAGCCCGTTTACGCGGTGTGATATCAGTCAGGACAGATAATCGTACTAATCGTCCATCATCCCACGAAATCGCCCGATCTTGAACAATAAACCAACGATTCAGTGTACTATCATGAAATTCCCAAGTATAGGTATCGGTTGGTTGACCGTTTTTCATGATAAGCCTATCATTACTACAAAAACGACAAGGGCCCGTTTGTCCCGTTTGCAAGGTTTGCCAACAAATTTTACCTATCACATCATTTTTATTCAATTTTGTCTGTGCATATTGGTTGACAAACAACACCCTGTAGGTTTGCATATCCGAAACATAAACAGCAGAGTTCAAACTATTCAAGACGGTTGTGACTCTTTCCTTGGCCTGTTTCAAACCCTCTTCAGCTTGTTGACGGGCCGTTATATCTTCAACCGTACCCAAAACACCAACGACTTGACCCGTTTTATCATCATGTAAGGGAATCCGGTTAGTTTCTCCCCAAAAGATTGAACCTTCAGGCAGTAATATCTGTTCAATAATACGATATTCAGGCCGATTGGTTTCCATGACTTGACGATCTTGACGCTGAAAATAATCTGCATGGGCTTTCCACATTAAATCAAAATCGGTTTTGCCCACAATATGATCTGGATTGTCCAATTGAACAAACTGTGAAACACGTTTATTACATCCTAAAAACACAGAATGAATATCCTTCCAAAAGATCAACTGAGGAATATTGTCGATAATCAAGCGCAAAAAAGCCTCTTGTTTGCGTAAAGCACGGGTTCTGTCGGCCACTTCACGTTCTAAGGTTTGATTATATTCTTTCAACAACAGTTCAGCCTGTTGACGTTCCGTGATATCTTCACTGGTGCCTAATAAGCCGATGACTTGACTGTTGCCATCATGTAAAGGCATTTTATTGCTTTCTATCCAGCGTTTTCCATCAGCTTGTACTATTTCTTCAACAACATGATAAGCCGGTGTGTCTGTCTCCATAACCCGCCGTTCCAGATCGCGAAAACGCTGCGCTTGTTCAGACAGGCGATTTGAATCAAAATCCGTTTTACCCACAACCTCATCAGGATTGTCTGTGTCAAAAAATAACGGTGCAAAAACCTTGTTACATCCCAAATAGACACTATTAATATCTTTCCAAAAAATCAGTTGAGGAATATTATTAATGATTAAACGTAAAAACTCTTCTTTCTCCCTCAACCTCTCTTCAGCTTGTTTACGCTCTGTGATATCTTGTACCAGTACGACAAAATAGTCTACATTTTCAAACGCATCACGTACACAACGCACAGAGAGATTGGTATAAATTACCTCACCATCCTTGCGAACAAACCTTTTGTCCATGGTATAGCCATCTTTTTCACCGCATAAAAGCCGATTACACTGTTCGAGGTGAGCCGCCAAGTCATCAACATAGGTTAAATCTTCCCAGCTTTTCTGGAGAAGTTCGTTTTGTGAATAACCAAACAGCTCGCATAGCTTATCATTCACTTGAAGCCAACCTTTTGTAGGCGATGTGATTGCCATACCAATCAGGGGCAGTTCAAAAAAATGGCGAATCCTCTCTTGGCTCTGGCGCAGAGCTTCCTCAGCCTGTTGACGTTCATGAATTTCTTGTTGTAGTACCGTATTTTGTTCTGCTAATTCTTGGGTTCGTTTGACAACTTGAATTTCTAATGTAGTACTATATTCTTTCAAATCATCCTCAGCCAATCGAAGTGCGGTTTTCACGCGCTGGCGTTCAATAATCACCTCTTGGACAAAACTTTCATATCTAATTGATTTTATGAGATAAAATACAAAAAGAACCGTAAACAGTAGGCCAACCAATAAAATAATCAAAGGCCGTAGCCAAGTTTTTTGGGTAACGGGATAATTTAAAGAGGGAATACCGAGAATAGCCCAAGTTCGCCCACCCACCTCAAAAGTTTTTTTGAAGAGCAAAATTTCCCCTTTGGGTTTTTGATTAGCCTCTAAACTTCTGCCCTCTGTTTTGTTAGAGAAGAATTTGAAGCGTGAAGCGTATGGCTGAGAAATGTATAACACTTTAGGCAAAATAGCCGATTCATCTTGTAATTGGAGATCAATACCCCTAGGGGTAATATATTTAATGGCTTTTTGTACCAATTTTTTGATACTTAATACGGCTACGATAAAACCTTGTAAGTGTTCTCGTCGCCATTTTAAGGTGTCGTTTAGAGGTAATGGTTTAGGATAAATGGGATAGATGAGATAAATCTTATCTTGTTGGCGATTATCCTGAAAGCGATTAATAGGGAAGGTGGCTTGCAAAGTGCCCGTATCACGGGCCTGATTCAATGCCTTCAATAGGGCAGAATCTGAAGCTAAGTCAAAACCGAGCTGCTTTTCACGCTTGTTTAGAACAGCATTATAATAAATAGGAAAATATTCATCACGTTGAGAAGCCATTACCATTTGATTTTGACGGTTTCGCTCAGTGAATTTAAACTGGGGATCAACCCTTCGTGCTGCTGTTTCAAAGTCAGCACGTTCAGCATGAACAATGCGAGGTACCCAATTCAGCGCGAGGATATAAGTATTACGTGATAAACAAGGTGTCGCAAAAGTGCGAAAAGCGGATTGTGTGATATGATTATTGGAAGCCTCATAAAAGGCTGCCGTCGCATATAAGACTTGAAAAGTCTTTTGAAAAGTCTCCCGCACTGCCCAAATATGTTCTTGTGCCGCTTCTTTAAATCGATGTACCCGATGCGATTGCTCCATGTCTTGTAGGGTAAAAAATCCCATGACAGAAGAGAGACTACCGAGTACTAATACCACTGCTACCAAAAAATATTTGTGTAACATTATTTTGTACCTCAAACATTTTAAACCTTGATAAAGCTTATCATTTTCCTACAAAACATTTTTTTTAGCCATACATCAATAAAAATTCCTAAAACAATTCTGATTATAACGGATTTTGGGGGGCGAACACGCAGGTTCGCCCTTACGCAAAGATATTTTTAAGGTGTCTTTAGCGTCTTTAGCGTCTTTAGCGTCTTTAGCGTCTTTAGCGTCAAAGCGCGTTTATTTTTTCACGAAAAAGTTTTGTGCAGCAAAACTTTTGCATGAAACACTGTTCATGCCCGTTTTGAGTTTTATTGATATTAACATTTATATAATCGACACAAAATATGAGATCAAAGGGCGCATTCCCAAAAAAAGGGTCATTAAGTACTGAACCATAAATTTTCAGGTATTTAAAAAAAACAGAAAGGGGGCAACCACAAGGGATTGCCCCTACACAATGTCATGTAGGGGCAATCCCTTGTGGTTGCCCTTGGTTGTAAAATACCTGTTTATTTGTGCTTCAGTACTTATTGGCCGAAGCAAAATAAATTTTGCACTCCAAGGGCCTTCAAAATTTATTTTGATGACCCTTTTTTTAGAAATGCGCCCGAGATCAAAAAGATAAAAAATTAGCGTATAATCACAAAATGGGATACTAATATAACTCAAACCTCGTAAGATTTTTGCGATTGACGCTTATGGGCCCATGCCTTATAGGTTGATGTCGTCAAAAAGGCTTATTTATTGATTTTTTCAACTCACCTCATCAGTCAAGGAGTATTAAATGGAACTCAAACAAAAAGGTGAAGATACATCAATTGATGTGAGCAAACCGTTGACTGTCACTATGAAATGGAGCACCGCGGCAGATTTTGACTTAGCCGCTGCCTACGAAACCAAACAAGGTAAACAAGGATTAGTGTATTTTGGCGATAAAGGGCAACTCAATAAATTTCCTTACATGGCCCTCAGTGGAGACGAAGGCGTAGGCGATAAAGGCGGCGATAACGAAGAAACCATGCGTATCAATCGCTTAGATGACATGAACTACGTGTGGCTATTTTGCTGGGACTACGGGATGGTGCAAACAGGGCAAGCGGCCCGTTTCAAAGACAGTGATGTTAGACTCAGTCTAGCTAATGACACAGAACACCGTATCGATGTCAATATCAATACCGGTGAAAGTGGCAATGTGTGTTGTATCGCTACCATAGATAAGAGCGATGCTGCGGAAACCAAGCTTATCAATTATAGTCAAGCTGGGACTTTGAAAGGCCTCAAAACCATTGAACAACTGATAAACGTAGTACAAAAGTTTGTTATTTAAATTAAAGGGAAAAGAGACACAGCCAACAGCTTTTAACCGTTTTTGCGTGCAAAAACGTTAAAGCAGTCGTTGTCTTACAGCTAAAGCTTAATTAAGGTGGGCAACCACGTTACCCACCATTTCACGCGCTTTGTTTCGCGGAGCGAAACAAAGCGCGTGAAATACATTTATTATGAAATTTTATTTAAGCTTAAGGTGGGCAACCACGTTACCCACCCTACATTTGATAACTGATAACTGATAATATGAAATTGAATTTTCCAGGATTAACGAATCAAGAAGTCGAGACTGCTCGTACTCAACAGGGTACAAACTCCCTCACCACCATGGCTCGGGAAACGTTTTGGGACAAGTTGCTCAACAACATCAAAGATCCCATCATCATCATTTTGATTTTCGCTTTGGGCATCACCGTTCTTTTGATGATTTTAGGTTATACCGAATGGTATGAAAGTGTTGGTATTGCCGTTGCGGTTTTTATAGCGACTTTCGTCGCCACTTGGTCCGAACACAGTAATGAGAACGAATTTCAGAAATTGCTGGAAGAAGCCTCTATGATCCAAGTGAAGGTGTTTAGAAACAACCACTTAGTCGAAATCGGTATTAACGATTTAGTGGTAGGCGACTACATCCGGTTACAACCGGGCGATACCATTCCCACTGACGGCGTGTTAGTGGCCGGGCATTTAGAGGTTAATGAGGCCTCTCTTACAGGCGAATCTGAAGCGATTCGCAAAAAAGCGTTACCAGAGGGGGCTTCAGAAGAGGCCATTGATCGAGAAAATGGCCTTTATAGAGCGGCCTTGATTGAAGATGGTGAAGGCGTGATGCGAACAACCGCTGTCGGTGATAAAACCCGCTATGGTGAAACCATGCAAGAAATCATCACCGCTGAAGATCGTTTATCGCCACTGCAAGAAAAACTCACGGTATTGGGTAAACAAATTAGCCTATTCGGCTATATAGGCGCAGCGTTCATCTTTGTCGCCTTTATGCTCAACCACATTTTCCTGCAAACAGATGGTGGCTTTTCTGTCTATTTTGCCCAACCCTTCGGTGAAATTGTCACTCATCTCGTCACCGCGCTGATTTTAGCCATTATCATTATCGTCGTCGCTGTACCGGAAGGTTTACCGATGATGATTGCGATGGTACTCGCTTTAAACATGCGGAAACTGCTATCCGTCAAAGTCTTAGTGCGTAAAATGTTAGGCATTGAAACCGCTGGCAGTTTAACCGTGTTATTCAGTGACAAAACGGGCACCTTGACGCAAGGCCAGCTAGTAGTAGAAGCCTTTTTAACGGGCACCCATGAACATTACCAAAAACTGGAAGACATTCCCGAAACTTTACGCAACCAAGTAGCCTTTGCCATGCGTAACAACACCAGTGCCGCTATCGATCTCAGTGATCCCAAAAATCCTCAACTGCTCGGCGCGGATCGCACTGAACAAGCCATGCTGCGCTTTTTAACCCCCTTATTGGCACAAAAAGAAGAGATTTCTATAGTCGATACCATCGCTTTTAACAGCAGCCGCAAATTTTCCGCTATGCAGGTTGAAGGTGAACAAAACCTAACCTTAATCAAAGGTGCCGCAGAAGTCATTTTAGAAAATTGCACCCACACCCTAGATGGTGACGGTAACAAGATTGCACTGACCGATCAATCCACCATAGAAACAGAAATGCGCGAATTATCCGGACGCGCAATGCGCTTACTGGCCGTCGCGATAACCGAAACGCCTATTGATGAAAGCCAATCTTTGCCTAATGAATTGACTTTATTAGGTATTTTTGGGATGCGTGACGCATTACGTACCACCTCTTACTCTTCCGTCAAAACCGCCAAAGATGCAGGCGTACACGTCGTCATGATAACCGGCGATGCGAAAGAAACGGCACAAGCCATAGGCAAGGATGTAGGCTTATTCTCGAATGTTCAAGAGACTCAAGTGATCACCTCAGCAGAATTAGCGAAACTGTCTGACGAAGAACTGAAAGACATGCTGCCGCATTTGTGCGTGATTGCCAGAGCCTTCCCCACCGACAAGAGTCGGCTTGTGAAAATCGCGAAAGAAATGAACTGGGTAGTGGGCATGACAGGCGATGGCGTTAACGATGCGCCAGCGGTTAAAAACGCCGATGTTGGTTTTTCTATGGGCAGCGGCACTGAGATGACGAAAGAATCCAGCGACATTGTCATATTAGATGACAACTTTTCCTCGATCACCACCGCCATGCTTTACGGGCGCACGTTATTTAAATCCATCCGGAAGTTCTTGATATTTCAATTAACGGTCAATCTTTCCGCGATCTTAGTTGCGTTTTTAGGGCCCTTTTTCGGCTTCGATCTCCCGCTCACGATGACACAACTCTTATGGATCAACATCATCATGGACACCCTAGCGGGATTAGCTTTCGCAGGAGAAGCGGCTTTAGGACGGTACATGCTAGAAAAACCGATACCCAAAAACGAAGGGCTGATCAGCAAAGACATGTGGGCATCGGTCCTAGTCAACGGCGGCGTCGCCGCGTTCATGAGCTTGATTTTCTTAACCTACACGCCCATCCGGGAACTGTTCTCACGCGGCATGGACATTCAGAGCGCAGAAGCAGAAGCCGTCTTTTTAACCGCCTTTTTTGGGTTCTTTGTTTTCATGCACGCCTTCAACACCTTCAATGCCCGTACCCAAAGCCTCAACCTGTTTGAACACCTATTCGAGAATCGACTCTTTTTAGGGGTAATCGCCACCATCTTCATCGTGCAAACCACCTTTATTTATATAGGGGGTGAAATACTCCGCACCGTACCCCTGCAACCGATAGAATGGTTGTACATGGTGATATTGGCTATCGTATTGATTCCGGTTGATTTAATCAGGAAAATGATACGCAATGCCTTATTTGGCAACCCGGTATTGAAGCAAAGTCGTTAAAAATGAGGATTTGAACAAATCTATTTCACATTTCACGCAAAAGTTGCGCGCAACTTTTGCGTGAAATACAGTTTTTGCGCGCAAAAACTTTTGCGTGAAAAACTTGATAGAACGCTGATTGCGCTGATCTATAGCGTTTCCCGATTGAATGAAGTACAAATTTTATTTTCGTTGCAAAATTTATTTTGCATTTGGAGTGCAAAATTTATTTTGCATTTGGAGTACAAAATTTATTTTGTGTTTGGAGTGCAAAATTTATTTTGCGTTTGGAGTGCAAAATTTATTTTGCGTTTTTCGTTCCAAGGTGTACTTTATTCAATCGGGAAACGCTATATCATGATTTACGCTGATTAGATTAATTATGTCAAACGATATCAGTGTTAATCATGATAGATCAGCATTTCACGCAAACGTTTTTGCGCGCAAAAACGTTTGCGTGAACCGAAGGTCAGCGAAGCTAAATATCAGCGTTCTATTGATTTTTTAATTTACCAAGGAAAAAGCTATGCGTGAATTTAACACCAGTGGCCCCTGTAACCCGGCCCTACATTACACGGTGATGCGTGAAGCCTTAATTGCATCTGCCCAAGAAAAGATCAAAAAAGAACGCTATTTTACCCTTTTTGCGCCCAGACAGGCAGGAAAAACGACTTTCTTTCAACTGATGATAGAAAGCTTGAAAGCATCTTATACTGCCATTTGGATCAGTTTTGAAAACCTTAGCACGGTGAATAAGGAAGCATTTTATCAAGATTTAGATGAACAGCTTAAAGAGGAATTACTTCAGTACGGTATTCAAACGAATGAGACGATCACTGATCCACGTAGCTTGGCCCATTTTTTTAAAACGCTTGATCACATCAAACCGATTGTCTTAGTCATTGATGAATTTGAAGGCATCCCGGATTGTGTTTTAAGCGAAGTCATGCACACCTTCAGGAAAATCTATCATAAAAGAGAATATTATTGCCTACATTCTCTGCTGTTAGTGGGTGTGAGTACGATTGCAGAATTGGTGATATCCAGTGCTTCGCCGTTTAACATTACTGAGGAATTGCAGATACCTTATTTTACTGAAGAAGAAGTGACGGCGTTGATTGGGCAATATGTGAGCGAATCTGGGCAAGCGTTTGAAAAAAACGTGATAAAAGCCATCTATGAGAATAGCACAGGACAACCTGGTTTAGTTTGTGCGCTGTGTTCTTATATCGTAGAAAAATTAGCCACTGATCGCTGCCAACAGGTGACTAGGGAACACTATTATAGAGCACAACATCATTTTTTGAGCGAACGCTTTGACAAAAACATCATCAATATTGTTCAAAAAGCCCATGAAAAAAGAAATTTCATGCTGAGACTGCTTTTTGACGACGGGCTGCTGCCCTTCTCAATTCACGATCCAAATATGGCATTTTTGTACGCTAACGGAGTGATTGACACAAAAAATGGGAACACGGACATACTGGTTCCGCTTTACAAAAAGGTACTCATCACCGCTTTTCGCCCGTCGATAAATGGAGAAACCCGACATTATATCAACTCAGCTAATGAGACGATTAACCAATACATCACACCAGATGGGTATTTAAACATCAATGAGTTGCTTAAAGCATACCGTGCTTATGTTCGTAGACGAGGTTTTAGGGCTTTTGATACCGAACATCTGAAAGAAGCGGCTTGGCATTATTCCTTAGACGGTTTCATCAATTTTTTCATTCAACGTCTTGGCGGGCAAACTTATGTGGAAGTGCCTTCAGGGAGAGGGAGGACAGATATTCTGATTCGTTACCAAGGCAGAACCGATATCATCGAAACGAAAGTTTATTCTGATAACACCTATTTCAAAAGAGGCAAAGGCCAATTAGCAGACTATCTGAAATCAGAAAGCCTTTCTCAAGGATATTATGTTGTTTTCAGCAACCTACATACCGAAAAAGAGACACTGTATTCAGAAGAAGTGATTCAGGAAAAGCGGATATATACGCATATCATTTTGACTCATTTTGAGCAATCGAGCCGCCTTCCTGTGCCAGATGAATTGAAACTCACCGCTGCCGAAAAGATTGCCAACAACATGCTCAAAATGGAGACTTTTTCAATAGAACAAATCCAAAAAGCAACTGGTGTGAGCCTGGATAGAATTAAACACTTATCTGCTCTGTAATGGCAAATTTTTTTCTTTACGGCGAACACAGAGTGACACAGAGTACCACAGAGGAAAAAATCTTCAAGGACATTTTAAGGAGGATAATTGAGCGTACAGGATTATTTATGGCATTTCCTCAATAATTGTCATCGTTTCTACGCTGATAGTACAAACCCGTTGTAATAACTCAATGACTGGCTTTTTGTAATCAGCAAACCGATAGGTATTGAATTTTTCAGCAATGGTTTGATCACGGGGCTTTTTTTCTTTATATTGATCCAGTATCCATTCTAAAGCACTGCGATTGCCTAGTTTGTAATCCCATGCGCTTGAGGGAATGCCTTGTAATGTGGTGATCTCATCTAACAGGATCTTACCCGCTTTTTTGTCGGCTTTGAGTTTGGGTTTGTTTTGCTTGCTAGTTTCTCTATCTATTTGTTTTAGCGGGTATTTTTTGATATTTTCGTAGTTTAAATGTAAGTCCATGAGTTGTTTGCCCCACGCTACCCATTGCGAAAAATCGTCATAAAACGGGAGGCGCGGAAATTCTCGTTTTAAATTGAGGGCGTATTTTTCCCGATAAGCCGGATGATGTAATACAGCGTAAGTGTAGTGAAAGATGTTTTCCTTGGTGATGGAGTCATCTAGGTAATGGATGCGAAATTGGTTTAAGCCCCAGTCGGTTATGTTGTCGGTGCGGTTGCCTTCAGAGTCGTCGCGGTAGAGGGGAAGGCATTGAGTTTTTTCTAAAAAATCAAGGCCAGCAACTTTTTCGGTTACTAAACTTTGAAACGGTTTAGTCGATGATGCACCAGAAAAACAAATCAATTTATTAGCGTCTTTTTCGCCAAATTTAAATAATTCGCCTTGTTGATAGATTCTATGGATAATTATCCTATTGAAATAAAAATACTTTTTAATAAATGGCCTATAAAGAGAAAACCTTAAAAATTGACCGTCAAATTCTAAAATTGACCCCTTTTGTAAATGTGCTTCCAATTCATAAGTCCATTTAATTGTTCTATCAACAAAATCATTGATGGAAGTTTTCTGACCAGATTGTTCCCATCTCACCTTTTCTTTCTCGTAAATGCGACAAAAGTAATCCACCTTTTTTAGCAAGTTGTTTTCGTCAACATCATAAACCCACTCATCTCTGTTAGTTGCAATTCCCAAAGAAAACAACTTAAAAACGGCCTTTTCATATTTCTGTGACTTAGCCAATTTAGTTTCTTTATTAGCTAAGGGCACTAACTCATCAAAATCATTATCAGTTATATTAAGCCAGTTCTGATTTTTATCCGGCATGATTCTATCAAAATCAATTTCCTTCAATTGAGAAGTTCGTAGAAATGCCAATTTATCGGCGGCTATTTCCATTTCGGGGCGGCGCACATAATGAATTTTGCACGAAGTCGCATCCTGTCGCTTTACCATAAACGAAATCGCTACCCCGGTTTGAATCCCAAACACATTATTTTTAGTGCCTGATAACTTTGGATTTTTACGCACTTCGCCCCCTAAATCCACCACATAAATATCGTTAAATTCCTCCGCAACCACTTTTCTAAATCCATCAAAAGTACGTGCTTCCAAAAAAGAGGAATTAGTGACAAACGCTAAAATGCCATTTTCCGATAAACGATTACTCGCCCATCGAAAAAAACGCGCATACATATCATAAAGCTTAGTTTTCTGCGCCGTGCTGTTGGCAATATAAGTCCGTTTAATGGCTTCATCTATTTCTGGATAATCACGATTTTTGTTATTGTCATTCTCATTTTGCTGGTTGGCATTGTAAGGCGGGTTGCCAATAATCACGGAGATTTTACGCTGGTTTTGTTCTTCAATTCGTTTTGCATTTTCTGCTGTTAAACCTAAGGGTAAACCGGTTTGCTGATTTTTATATTCATGTTTAAAACCGACATTGTCTAAGGTATCGACAAAACAAATGTGGCTAAATTCTTCATAATGCCCCATTTTTTGCCGATAAGTATATTCAATATTCAAATTGGCAATGTAATAAGGCAAGATAGCGACTTCATTACAATGAATTTCTTTTAGATATTTAGCGGGCAATCGGGTTGCGGGCAAATATTCAATCAATTCAGTAATAAATGTGCCAGTGCCCGTCGCTGGATCAAGAATTTCCACATTCTCATCAGCCAACAAGCGGTTAAAATGTTTATCCAATAAATAATCCGTGCTTTCAATCATAAAACGCACGATTTCATTGGGCGTGTAAACAATGCCTAATCTATCCGCTCCTTTGGGATTGTAGGTTTTATAAAAGTTCTCATAAATCACTTTGAGGAACTTTTGCTTTTCATGATGATTGACAATATTAGCGGCCTCACGCCGGATCACGACATAATAACTTTCAATGGATTGCAACGTCTGGCGACGAATTTTGCCCGTAAAAAAAGTATTGACAACCGATTCTAATTCTTGAGCGATCACATTCTCCCGATGAAATTGGCTTTCATTAAACACCGTGAATAAAATGTCTTCAGTCAAAATATGCTGAATGATCATTTCCCGAATATCAAACTCATTGATTTTGGGATTGATAGATTCTTGGCAGAGGGTAAATAGCTTATTAAAAGCGGTGAGGAACTTTTGATGGGTTTGGTTAGCTATGGTAGAACGTAAAGTTTCAACAACGGTGGGCAAGTCGGCTCGAAATTGTTCAATTGCTTGTCTAAAATCCCGAACCTCTGGGCGTTCATAATTGAGAAACTGATTGAGGATTTGTTCGAGTTTATCGGCCTCTTTCATGTTGACTCGCAAGACTTCTGAACCGTTTTGAATCAAGACTGCCGTTTGGGAATCTTCAAATATAATATTGTCATTGGGGTAGCCTTGAAAAAGTTTTGCTTCAATTTCCTTATCTAAATCATCAAATTCGTCTTTAGCTTCCCAATAACCCCACGCTAAGCGTAAGGCATCTTTGACTATGCCATCTAATCGAACTGAGGTATTTTTCGATGTTTGATAATACAGTTCAGGCACGACAATAAAATTTTTAGGCTCACAATAACTATTTAGTAAATTCTCAAACGCGCCGCGAATGGACTGTTCATTTCTTGAACCACCGTGTTGAATTAGACTGTCAAGTTTTTTGTAATAGGTTTGAATTTGTAGCCTGGACATTTAATTTCAGTTATCAGTTCCACGCAAAAGTTTTGCGCGCAAAACTTTTGCGTGGAAATCAGTTATCAATACCTTGATATCCCGTTATAATTTGAGCAACCGCGCTAAAATACCTTGAAACGAGCAAGAATGAAAAGTTCTGCTGTATTTAAAATCCTGTTAATCTATTAATCCGTTTAATCCTGTTCAAAATCTTTTGGCGAAGGTATTAGAGTTTGATAGGCCTATTGATATTAAACAAACAATAGGCCTATAAAATCAGACTGGTAAGGGCATTATAAAACAAATACCCCAAGTAGCACTGTAAGCCCAATAATCATGGCAAAGGCATAGTGATACAGTAAGCCTGTTTGAACGTTACGAATCACGCCTGAAAACCAAGCGACGGTGTTGGCAGATCCGTTGACGAGTAATCCATCAATCAGTTTGACATCGCCAATTTGCCACAGTCCAGTTCCTATTTTGCGGGTACCGCCGGCAAAAAACCAGTCGTTAAACCGATCAAAACCGTATTTATCAACCAGTATTCTGTACGCTAGATCAGTACGCTTTGCAATCATCGCGGGCCATTCTGGACGCTGTATATACAGAACATAAGCGGTGAGTACTCCGGCTCCTGCTAACGCCAACGGCCATTGGAACAAGCCATGCCAGATAAAATTGATAACGCCATGATAGTGTTCTGGATCAAAAGGCTTATGTTTATCGGTGACGAAAATAGCGCCATCAAAATAGTGACCAAATAACAGGGGGCCGATAGTCAATATGCCTATGATTATGGAAGGTATGGCCAAGGCAATCAGGGGCCCTGTGATTACCCAGGGGGTTTCATGCAAGTGTTTACGGGTATGTTCATCCATTCGCTCTTTTCCATGAAAGGTGAGGAAGAACATGCGGAATGTGTATAAAGCGGTTACAAACACGCCTAGCAAAACGGCATAGTAGGCAAAACCGGCTTCCCAACCGCCTCTGATGTCATAAGCATGGTGCGCGGCTTCAATAATGGCATCTTTGGAGAAAAAGCCGGCAAAGCCGGGAAAACCTATCAGTGCCAGTGAGCCAATTAAGACTGTCCAATAGGTAATGGGCATGTATTTTTTCAGGCCACCCATTTTTCGCATGTCTTGTTCATGGTGCATGGCTATGATGACTGAACCTGCGCCTAAGAATAATAGGGCTTTGAAAAAGGCATGGGTCATCAAGTGGAATATGCCGGCGGCATAAGCGGATGCGCCTAAGGCGACGGTCATATAACCGAGTTGCGAGAGTGTGGAATAGGCGACGACGCGCTTGATATCGTTTTGGACGATGCCTAATAGACCCATAAAAAATGCTGTTATCGCGCCAATCACTAAAACAAAACTGAGCGCTGTTTCACTTAATTCAAATAGAGGCGACATCCGCGCTACCATGAAAATACCGGCTGTTACCATGGTGGCGGCATGAATTAAAGCTGAAATGGGGGTCGGGCCTTCCATTGAATCGGGTAGCCAGACATGTAGCGGAAATTGCGCTGATTTGCCCATCGCGCCAATAAATAGCAAAATGCAAATGACGGTCATGATTGACCATTCTGTGCCCGAAAACAGACTGATTGTCTTTTCATACTCACCGCTTTGAGCCAAATTAAAAACTTCGACATAGTTGAGACTGTTAAAAGTCATCAAGACGGCGGCAATGCCTAATACAAAACCAAAGTCGCCTACGCGATTGACTAAAAACGCTTTGAGATTCGCATAAATGGCTGTGTCTTTGTTAAACCAAAAGCCTATCAAGAGGTAAGACACGAGGCCCACTGCTTCCCAGCCAAAGAATAACTGGAGAAAGTTGTTCGACATCACCAGCATGAGCATGGCAAAGGTAAACAAGGAAATGTAGCTAAAAAAGCGTTGATAGCCCGGATCATCCTGCATATAACCGATGGTATAAATATGCACCATCAAAGAGACAAAGGTGACGACCACCATCATCAGCGTGGTGAGTGAATCAATCATAAACCCAATTTCAAAACGGATATTACCCGCGACTAGCCAGGTGTACAGCGTTTCATTAAAGGGTTCATGCCCCCAAAAAATGATTTCAATAAACACATACACCGAGAGCAGAAATGACATGGCGACAGCGCCAATCGTGACAGAGTGAGCAATTGTTCGACTGACTTTAAACAGTCCAGCAATGATAGCCCCCATCAAGGGCGCTAATACAATCGCAAGCGCATAATTTTGCATTATTTAAGTAGTCCTCATCAGTTATCAGTTCCACATTTCACGCGTGAAATAATGTTTTTGCGCGCAAAAACATTTAGCGTGGAAATCAGTTATTAGTTATCAGTTATCACATTGTCTACGGACGCTTAAGGAGGGGCGAACCTGCGTGCTCGCCTAGTTATCAATGAGCAATGTAGGGGCGAACCTACGTGTTCGCCCTTTTTACCTACGTGTTCGCCCTTTTTACCTACGTGTTCGCCCTTTTTACAATAGCGTATCGAAAAAAAGCCAATAGCTTTCGCTCTTGGCATCGTACTACAAAAATTACCCAAAATGAATTATAAAGTGAGTTGAATTAGCCCAGTAGGACATAATCTAGCATTATCTATAAAAACGCCATTGGGTAAGATTGGCTATAGTTTAAAAGATTTCTTTTCTCAAACGCTATAGTTATCCAAAAATTGACCGGTTTATTCGTTTGCAAGTGTTAAATTGGATAGAAGATGAGTCATTGATATCATAAAGAAAAATATCCCTAATCTCCCAAGGCTCAAAAAGGGGTTTAGCCATTTTTATTTATTATCTAATGAGCAACTTGGATTGACGAAAAATTTTTTCGCCGTTATTAGATAACTGATAACTGACTACTTCCAAATTTTCCCCAGCCACGATTTTTTAGCCCAGTTTTTTTGCATTCCCTTTTCGGCAAAAAAACCAGTGTATCTTTTGTCTTCTTGTACGATATGCTTTTTCAACCAGCCTCTCAAAAAAGAAAGCAGTTCAGCATTGATCTCTTCACCGTGCTCGACTCTGTCTTTCAGTGCCATAACTTGGCTAGTCAATTCTGCATGTTGTGCTTTGTGCCCTTCATAAGCCGGATAGTTAAAAATCCGAAACAGGCTTTCTTCAACGGCAAAATGTATGATGGTGTATTGCACCAGTTCCGTTAATACCTCACTAGCAACAGAGGCATTACGCATGATAAAGGCCTCATTAAAGAGCCGATTGATCAAATTGAACAGAACCTTGTGTTGTTCATCAAGTTCCTGAATACCGACACTTAAGTCGTCGCTCCAAGAAATAAATTCTCTTTCCATAGTGGTCTCCAAATGGTGAATGTACCGAATGAAGACGATGCTTCAAGTCAACATCGCCCACTCCTAGCTCTTCAATGATCTAATTATTCAATGAGCAATAAGCAATTAAATTAGAATTAGATTAATTGATTTCTGCGAACACGCCGCTTTGCCCCTACTGTGTTATAGGCCTTAATTTGCGTGTTGTTTGCCCAATGCTGACAACATATCCAACAGACTGGTTTGGGTATTTTTGACATCGTTTTAACACAATGTATTATAGTATCAATAAACTAAAGTTTGTACTCCCAATCTCACAAACTCAGTTGATCGAATGTCGTTTCGGTTTGTAGTTCATCATACCGTTTGATAACTGATAACTGATAACTGATAACTGATCATTCATATTGACTGCATAACGCTCATCAATATACCTAAGATTTTATCCACTTGGCTGATCAAGTATTCCTCAAAATCAATATCAATGGCTTTGTTTTCTAATTTTAGAAATCTCCAATTGCTGCCAGTTGTCACGACACCTAATATATAAGGCATATGGTGTTTTTGTTTTTGATTATAAATCTCAGAAGCGATCATTTCGGCGGCGCATTGAGCGTAGCCCAATTTGATATTTTCATTCTTAGCTTCAACAATGCAGACGACGGGAAATTGAAGAAATATCTGATTTGGGGATTGACTCAATATGAAATCACAGTAGCCCGTTAAACCCGCTTTATCGTCTACATTAAATTCTAAACCTGAAAATAGACTGATTTTCCGTTCAAGGCGTTTTCTCACTTCAACTAAAACGGGGGCAATGATTAATTCAGAACGCGCTTTTTCAGTATTAATATTTAAGGCGAGGGAGACATTTTCACTCAAAATATTAGCCAGTTGCTCACTGGGCTTCACTGCTGTTATATTTTCAAAGAGTGAGCCACTTGAACTGGAAGAGATACTGAATTGTTTTTTGATCTGATCGAGTGTTTTGAAATCACTATACGACATTTTGATTTACCTTTTTTTAACACAGAGGGCACTGAGTACCACAGAGTGCCACAGAGTTTTTATTCAACAAACCAAATAACAAATAACAATTCACTAAAAACAATAGCTTATCTGATTGGCAAACGTCTTGTTTTTTTGAATGACTTTATAAAAAAGAGATAATCTTCTATTATGTCTTTATGAAAAAGAAATATATCATCAAAACGCTTTTGAAAGATTTTCTCACTGCAACATTGCCCACAATAATCACCCGTGATTATCAGATTCCTATTGCCAGTGGGAAAATCATTACACTCATTGGAGCAAGGCGCAGTGGTAAATCTTTTTTATTATATCAATTAGTCAAAAAAATTACGGTTCGGGTGCCAAAACAACAGATTATTTAGAAAGGTATTTGCACGAAGGCGGTTTTCCTGAATAAATTTATATATAAAAACCTGACAGGTTTTGAAAACCTGTCAGGTTTGGGCCAAAATATTTATTTGAACTCCTATACAAGGATTGTTAAAAACCTGACAGGTTTTGAAAACCTGTCAGGTTTGGGCCAAAATATTTATCTGAAGGGGGCCGCGATAAATCGTACCATGCTTTAAGCAGTATAAGTTGCCCAAGTTGCCCAAGGCCAAAAATAGATAAATTCTGGACACCTGAACTTTTGAACAAAACTATATTTAGCTTCGCGCACCGAAGGCTCACGCTAAAGTTTCGCTCGCGAAACTTGTTAAGTGAAATGTGAAATAATGAACAGTCAATGTTCACGCCAGTTTTGAGTTTTACTGATATTAACTCCTATACACTGATGAGATCATCAAATGCCAAGTACTTATCCTTTATTATAAATAATCCTTGTAGTTATATTGGGCTTATAGTTCCAGTAGAACAAAGGATTGGAGATTTTGGGAATTTGAAAAAGGGGAGATTTGAAAACTGGGGATTGTAGAAATTTTGGGATTGCCCCTTATGAAAAGGGGCATAAAGATGACAGGATTTGGAATTTAGAACTTAAACTTGAGATCAACCATAACCCGATCAAAGTCATATTCTTTCTCAATATCCTTTTTATTCCTAAAATAGGAAGCAGACAATTTCCAACCCTTGGCAAGTTGATAACCGAAATTCAGTTCATGGCCTTTCCCATCCGTGCCACCGCCGATAAAGTCAGAATCGCTAAAGGTACCAAAAACCGCATCGGCTTCAATATTGCGGTAATTGTAACGAACATCCCAAGAACCCGGTCTTTT
Source organism: Candidatus Parabeggiatoa sp. nov. 3 (assembly GCA_003645185.1). GTDB lineage: Bacteria > Pseudomonadota > Gammaproteobacteria > Beggiatoales > Beggiatoaceae > Parabeggiatoa. The sequence goes on along the minus strand of QNEL01000013.1, from coordinate 15,799 downwards.
CGCTTTGTTCACTTTGAAGCCAAGCAAATAACCCGTGTCATTGTCATCAGCAACCGTATTAATGACATAATCGAAAAATAAAGACACAGGCAAGCCCGCCCCCTTAAAGATCACCTCACCAAACAACTCCAATTCGTTGTAATCGGTAATAAACCTGTTTTCGTCATCCAAGGTATTACCGAAACTACCCGCATCCTCCAGAAACTCAAATTCATTCAGTGTCCGATTTTTGATACCCGTATAGTCATAATAGCCCACACCAAAAGTCGTGTTGAACTCTTGAGACTTCATTTTGTGGCCTGCCTGGGCACCAAACATAAAAGAATCATCCTCTTTTTTGCGCTCTTCTAGGTAGAAAAAGCCGGCATTGACAAAAAATTGATCCGCATGATACTGCAAGCTTAAACCTTCCGGTCGCAAATCAGTATCCCATAACTGTTCTGTTTGGATGGGCTGATAGAACGGATTTTGGAATTTACCGCCCTTGAACGTCAGGTTACTGTCTGGTTTCCAACCAAAATAGGCCTGATCAAGCCGAATATCTTTAGTATTAGACTGACTATCCAAAGTTTGATTGGTAGAGATCGGATCATCACTACCGGAAGCAATTACTGTCCCGACTTCCATCGTGTTGTTCACTTTGCCGTAAATCCCTACCCGTAAGCGAATACGATTACGATGACGCTCGTAAGCACTCTTTTCATCATCAATAAACTCATAGCGATAACGAAAATCACCTTTTAATTTAAACCGTTCTATCCAATCCGAATCTGCCGATACCAAAGAGGGTATAGCGACACTCAAACCAAGTAAGCCCATGGCCGTTGTTTTTACGCTTTTCCATCTATTCACTTTATTATTCTCCCATTTTAACGATAGGGGCAATGCCGAAAATTGCCCAAAATGTGATGAAAATTTATTATAATAAAATTATTTGACAGATTGATGACAAAAACAATAAAAACAATAAAAAACAATATAATTTATAGGGTAATTTATTCTGGTTGTCGCTTTTCAAGTCGCCATTGTTCAAAAAAGATATTGTAAACGCAGTGATAAGGCATTAGCGTTGTTTTTGCCCAGTTCTTCCGCATCTGGGCCTTTGATATCGGTCAAAATATAGTTCGCTGAAAGGCGAATTTGTGAGTTCACGTAGTGGTTGACACCCAAGGTAATATTATTGACCTCAACGCCTTTGTCATTGTCAGCCACATCGATCTGACTAAAGCGGGTAACCAGTTGCCAAACATTGTGCGCTGACTTAGGCTTAAAAAGATTGAAGTGAGCCCTTTTATAAGAAAGGGTTTCGCCCGTTAAGAAATAATCGACTTGTATATAGTAACCCTCATAATTCGCATCATAAGCGCCTGAATCGCCTAAATCTGACATACTGTTAATGGCAGCCCTCATATATTCAGCCCTAACTGACAAAGGCCCAAAGACAAGCGCCGATTCAAGCCCTAAAAGGGTTATTTTGTCAGCTTGAGTGACAGCGCTTTGAACGATTTTGTTAGCCAAATGCACTTCAGCCGTTTTTTTGATTTGATAATCATTACCATCAAAATCACGATATGATCCGGCTAAACCTAAATGCATGAAGGCCTTTTTCCCAAAACGAGGCGCGTAAGTCATACGCCCTGTCCAAGCATACGTGTCTCGGTTAGTCTCAGTTTGATTGTCCGCATAAACCCCTCCTGCAAGGCTGACATCACCACGTTGTCCAAAAAAAACTAAACCATAGCTATAAGAAGGGGTAAAAGCGTCAGAAATCATGGCACGTTCTATGGTAGCAATATACTTTGAGCTTTCTAACGTTTCCAAACCAAAAGGTTCTTTAGCCTGACCGATTGTTAAATCAAACCCCTTTTCGCTTTTATATCTCACATAAACATCTTTAAATTCAGCTTCTTTTGTACGATCATTGATATCAAGCTGCATTTTCGCTTGCCAATCAGGGGTTAAATCGCTTTTAATAAAAATGCGGCCACGACGCATTTCGTTACCACTACCTGAATTATCCTGATTATGAGCGCCATTAAAGTAATCATAATCCAACTGGATTCTACCGCCAATTTTGTATTGAACCGGTTTCAATTTGACAGCCTCACCTTTTTGGGTGTGTTCAGTCTGATCTGCAAAGGCCGGCATTGCCAATGCGCTCAAGCAAGCGACCGTTCGAGTAAACGGTTTAATAGACTTGTTCAGTATGTTAGACATGCCTAGTTATTCTCATTGTTCGAGTTAAATTGGATAGAGATGAAATACAAGTCAAGTGAATTAACATTGTGTTCTTATAGAAATAAAGCAAATGATGCAGTAATCAAGCCCTTTTTAAATGATGATTTCGTATGACTATAAATAAATTAGCTAATCCCCAAATAGACTAAAAACTTCGGAAAACTTTTTTGCATCCAATATTTTCAATGACTTACAAAAATATGCCTAACCAAAAATCAATGACTTACAGACTTTTCCGAAGTTTTCAGAAATAAACCAATAATGTATAAACAATCATTTATACTTTGCATATCGAACGCGCTTCAAAGCGCCCGTGAAGAATTGCACTGATAAAATATCATTTTAAGTCATTGATTTTTAAGAGCGACATGGTTTTTTTGGGGACACTCTCAATTTCGATATCCAAAGACGTTATAATATGTAAATGATTGTTTTGTTGATAGATTATTTAATGATGAAACCTTGATATCATTAAGAGTTAATATATTATATTGAAATTGATTTCGTTTAACGTCATCAAAAATATTGATTGTCATGATAAAATGATTTATTGATATAAAGTATTTATTTCTTGAACAATTCAACCCGTTGGAGATTTAGCACTAATGCCTCTTGAAATAAATGGCAAAACCATTGAAGTGGATAATGAAGGTTATTTGGTTCATCCAGAAGAATGGGATGAAGAGATAGCAAAACATCTTGCACAACAAGAAGAACTCGAACTGACTGATTTGCATTGGACATGCATCAAGTTCCTGCGCGATTCTTACGAGACAAAAAAGGCTGCGGTTGACGTTCGTTTTGTGATTAAGCACCTGGCTGATGAACTGGGAGAAGACAAAAAGAAGGCGAAAAAACGTTTGTTTGAATTATTTCCTTATGGTTATGTCAAGCAAACGTGCAAAATTGCCGGCATGAAACGCCCTAGAGCATGGAGTACAGGTTAATTTTTCAAAGGGTGCCAACCCTGAAAATGTGAATATCCCCAAGTGTAACATCAGGTATTGTAGGGGCATACCTGCGTATATGCCCTTACACCGCGGGTTTGGTAGGCGCTTCACTGCGTATATGCCCGATACGATATGGCATTGAGATGCAACTTGGGGAAAAGATTCAATCAAAAAAAAGGATGAAAACAGATGGAAGGCATTGTGGTTAAATTTGATAAGAAACGTGGATTTGGCTTTATCAGGTCAAAAGCACTTTCTGAAGATGTTTTTGTGCATATTCGAGAACTTCCAGATCGACAACCTTTATCAGTGGGTCAACAGGTTCAATTTGAGACTCAAAAAACAGATAAGGGTTTCTCCGCAGTAGAAGTCATACCGGGTAATAAGCGAATTTCCCCATTCTGGTTATATGGCATAGCCGCTATTGTTGTGACGATAGCGTCCATGACGCTTCTATATTCTAGCGGTTTGCATATCGTTGTATGTTACATCGTGTCAATCAATTTGTCTACTTTTTTATTTTATGGGTATGACAAAACGATTGCAGGCTCATCACTATTGAGAGTACCTGAATGGGTATTACATGGGCTATCAATGGGTGGCGGTTCCCCCGCAGGGCTTATCGCTCAAAAAGCGTTTCGCCACAAAACCATTAAAGGTTCATTCCAGTTTGTCTATTGGGCGATTGTTGTTATTCAAGCGATTATTCTGGTTTTGTTATTGATTGAGTTTTAACCGGGTAATCCCCTTACCAAGTTTGTCAAAAATGGCAAATAGAAACGCGATGTAGAGACGCGATGCCTCGCGTCTCTAAGATCTAATATAATAGTTTTGTACAGAGTTCAAAATCACGCAATCCGAGTTTGAAAAAATCCGCTTTTTTTTGATTAAGTACTGAAGCACAAATAAACAGGTATTTATACCGCAAAGGGCTCATCAAGTGGGATTGCCCCTACAAGCCGCCCGTAGGGGCAATCCCTTGTGGTTGCCCCCTTTCTCCTTTTTTTTAAATACCTGAAATAATGTTTTTAATGTTGTAGGGGCAATCCCTTGTGGTTGCCCAAAAATGATTTTATTTAAGGAGAAAACCATTTCATGTCTCAAGCCGCTATTTTATGTGTTGATGATGAAACACTCGTATTGGAAACGCTTGAAATAGAATTTCATAAAGCATTTAATGACACCTACCGCTATGAATTTGCTGAAAGTGCGGAAGAAGCCTTAGAAATTATTGATGAACTACATGAAGAAGGTATTAATATTTTGGTGATTGTCTCAGATTGGCTAATGCCAGGTATGAAAGGAGATGAGTTACTGATTCAGGTTCATGATAAATGGCCTCATATTGTTAAAATCATGCTCACTGGACAAGCAGATCAAGCAGCGATTGAACGTGCCCAACAGGAAGGTCATTTACTCCGCTGTTTGTATCAACCTTGGAATAGTAAAGAACTGGTTGAGACAATTAAAATGGGTTTAGCAACTTACAGCTAAATAAGAGATAGCGCGTCAGGAGTCATTTCAAATTTGAATGGGTTTCATTATTAAAAGGGTCCCATAAATTATTTATTTTATTCTAAAAAGAGGGTAAATTATTTGTTAGCGACACCCTTATGCTGTTGATTTTATTAAGATTGACGGTTTAAAGGTGTTGCCTATTTTTAGGGAAAAGGATGGTGGGATCGCTGTGCTAAAGGATTCAGAGCGGCACCCACTTACCCACCCTACGAGACGAGATACTAGTACAGGAAAGCGGAAATCCTAAGACCACCTAGTAGGCCTAAAAAGGTTGCCCCAGTTTTTCAATGGTATGGAAACTGGAGCGATCCTGCACTAGGGAACAAAAACAAATAGTAAAAATAAAGAGCTCGTTAAGACAATTGTAAACGAGTTTTTAGCAAAATATGAATAAATTAGCTATTATCTGTGTTGATGATGATCAGGCTATACGCGACAGTCTAGAAATAGAACTGAAAAAAACCGTTAGCGATGACTATCGTGTTGAAATGACAGAAGAAGGTAAAGAAGCTTTAGAACTCTGTCAAGAGTTATTAGCAGAACAGCATGAAATTGCTTTAGTCATCTCCGATTGCATCATGCCCGGTATGAGAGGGGATGAACTCTTAAAACAGATTCATATCCTGTCTCCCAATACGATCACTATTATGTTGACCGGACAAGCTCAGATTGAAGAAGTCAGTAATGCTATCCAATATGCAAAACTGTATCGTTACATTGCCAAGCCTTGGCATTCTGACGATCTGAGATTGACAATCAAAGAAGCATTAAATAGCTATTTGAAGGAAAAAAAGCTGGCCCAATTTACCCAAGAACTGCAAGAGAAAAATGCCGCATTACTCAAACTCAATCAAGAAAAAAATGAATTTTTAGGCATTGTCGCACATGATCTGAAAAACCCACTGTCTACGATTCAGATAGGAGCAGATTGGATTAAAACGGATTATGAATATTTGTCTCAAAAAGAAGTGATTGAAACAGTCAGTACGATTTGTACCTGTACTGGCCAAATGTTTGAGCTCATAAAAAATCTGCTTGATGTTAATCTCATTGAATCGGGTAAACTGAAAGTTTCATTTAATCTAGTCGATATTCAACCTATTTTGCAATCGCTGGTCAATCGTTACAAACCATTTGCCGAGGCAAAGCACATCAGGATACAGTTTCAAAGCTTGGAAAAACACTACATGGCCTTAGTTGATGAACTGCTCGTTTTGCAAGTATTAGATAATTTGATCTCAAATGCGGTAAAATACACACCTCGTGGCAAAAAGATTGAAATCCGCATTAGCAAAACTAAAAATTTGATTTGTTGTGACATACAAGATGAAGGGCCGGGAATCTGTGAGCCTGAACAACCCAAATTATTTCGTAAATTTGCCCACTTAATATCTGAACCAACTGGTGGCGAACATTCTACGGGCTTAGGTTTATTTATTGTCAAAAAATTAGTCATAGCCATGAATGGCTCAGTGTGTTGTGATAGCGAATTAGGCAAGGGATCAAAATTTACAGTCTGTTTTCCAATAAATCACACTCTGGGGGTAACCCATTCTGGGTTGTGTGAATAGCACCAAGGGGCGATGCTCTTTTAAATTTGGTGTCCCCAAAATCCTTTATAATTAGGGAAAATCCTTTTTTTTAACTCAAACCATACTCTATGGAGTTCTATTAAATGTCTGAAAAATACATCTATTCCTATCATGAAGGAGATGGAAAAAACAAACACTTGTTGGGTGGTAAAGGGGCCAATTTATGCGAAATGACGCAAATTGGTATCAATGTCCCTCCCGGCTTTGTGATCACTACCGCAACTTGCCTAACCTATCTTGACACGCCCAATCGTACATTGCCCGACGGCTTGATGGACGATGTGAAACAAGAGATGCAAGGGGTTGAAAAAGGCACGGGTAAACTGTTTGGCGATCCCAATAATCCGCTACTGGTTTCCGTGCGCTCTGGCTCTGCCATGTCCATGCCCGGCATGATGGATACGATTCTGAATCTCGGCCTCAATGCTGAAACCTTACCCGGCGTGATCAAACAAACAGGCGATGAACGTTTTGCTTACGACTCCTATCGCCGCTTTATCCAATTGTTCGGTAAAGTCGCCTTAGGGGTTGCTGATGAACACTTCGATAAACAATTTGAAACCGTCAAACAGCGTGTCGGTGCCCAAGTTGATGTGGATTTAAGTGCTGAAAACCTCAAGGAAATCAGCGATTTATTTCTGCTAGTCGTTAAAGAACAAACCGGCAGGCCGTTTCCTGAAAAGGTTTATGAGCAACTGGAAATTGCCATCAAAGCCGTGTTTAACTCTTGGGGAGGCAAACGGGCTGTTGATTATCGCCGTGAATTTAAAATCACGCCTGATATGGCCAATGGTACGGCTGTCAATGTCGTCGCCATGGTATTCGGTAATATGGGGAACGACAGCGCCACCGGTGTTGGTTTTACCCGTAACCCAGGCACAGGTGAAAATGAAATGTACGGCGAATACTTGGTCAATGCCCAAGGTGAAGATGTCGTCGCCGGCACTCGCACGCCTAAACCAGTACAGGAACTGGAAAAAGAAATGCCAGACTTGTACAAACAACTGGTCGATCTGCGTAACAAACTTGAAAACCATTACCACGAAGTCCAAGACTACGAATACACCATCGAAAAAGGCCAGTTGTTTTGCTTACAAACCCGCAACGGTAAAATGAATGCCGTGGGTATGGTGCGAAGCTCTGTGGAAATGATGAATGAAGGCCTGATCAACAAAAATCAAGCTTTGTTACGTGTCAATCCAGAACAACTAGAACAATTGCTACACCCCCGTTTGGATCCCGAACATAAGGCAGAAGCTTTAGCACAAGGCTTACCCGCTTCCCCAGGAGCGGCTTCGGGTAAATGTATCTTTGATGCGGATCGCGCTGAACTGATAGGCCGTTCTGGTGAAAAAGTCATTCTGGTGCGCGAAGAAACCAAACCTGAAGACATTCATGGCTTCTTTGCTTCCCAAGGTATTCTCACCAGTCGCGGCGGTAAAACCTCCCATGCTGCCGTGGTAGCACGCGGGATGGGTAAAGCCTGTGTCGCCGGCGCAGAAGGCATTAAAGTCGATACGAGAGCCAGACAAGCAACAATCGGTGATCAAGTTTTACATGAAGGCGATGTGATTACCATTGACGGTAGTAGCGGTAATGTTTACATCGGTGAAATTCCTACCCTACCGCCAACCTTTTCAAAAGAACTGAAAACGTTGCTGAGTTGGGCTGATGAAGTCGCGCAATTGAAAGTCATGGCGAATGCGGACACCCCTGATGCGGCTGAAAAGGCTATAGAATATGGCGCGATGGGCATAGGCTTATGCCGTACTGAACGCATGTTCAATGATGTTGATCGCCTGCCCATCGTGGTTGAAATGATTCTCTCGGATACGAAAGAAGCGCGTCAAACGGCATTAAACAAATTGTTACCCATTCAACGCGGTGATTTTAAAGCGGTTTTTAAAACGATGTCACCGTTTCCCGTTACAGTGCGCTTACTTGATCCCCCTTTGCACGAATTTCTACCGAGCGAAATGCAGTTGACTGACGAACTTGAGAATCTACGTCAACTACGGGGTACGATCCAAGGTGTCGCGAATGTCTTGAACACCCTTCGCGTCAGCCAAGCCAACCCTAATGATTTACCCACCCCGTTGCCAGCGCCATTTGACGAAATGGGCGAAGAGCGGATCAATGAAATCATTAATAAAAAAGAACAGATGCTTCGCAAAGTGCGCGAGCTTTATGAAGTCAACCCCATGCTTGGTCATCGTGGTGTGCGTTTAGGGATCACTTATCCCGAAATCTACGCCATGCAAATTCGCGCCATTCTGGAAGCCAGTGCGGAATGCGTCAAAGAGGGGATTGATATTCACCCCGAAATCATGGTACCCCAAGTCACGACGGCCCAAGAGTTGAAACATGTCAAGAAAATCGTGGAAACGACTCAAGCAGAAGTTGAAGCGGCTTACGGCCTCAAGCTCAAATTTGAGTTTGGCACCATGATTGAAGTAGTCCGTGCTTGTATGAGAGCGTCACATCTTGCTGAAATCGCTGAATTTTTCTCATTTGGCACCAATGATTTATCGCAAGCCACCTTCTCCTTCTCGCGAGAAGATGCCGAGAACAAATTCTTGCCGTTGTACAACGAAACGGGCATCTTGCACGACAACCCCTTTGAAGTGCTAGATGTCAAAGGTGTTGGGCAACTGATGAGCATGACAGTGGAATGGGGTAGGAAGAGCCGTGCAGGTTTGAAGGTAGGTATTTGTGGAGAACAAGGTGGACACCCTGACTCCATTCGCTTCTGCCACCACATTGATTTAGATTACGTGTCTTGTTCGGCCCCGCGTGTACCAATAGCTCGCCTAGCGGCTGCCCAAGCGAAGTTGTTAGAAGACAAATATACTGTCTAGGTTTTGTAGGGTGGGTAACGTCTTTATGTTGCCCACCATTCCCCGTTTTGGGCTGAAAAATCAATTCTCCTGTAGGGTGGGTAACGTCTTTATGTTGCCCACCATTCCCCTGCAAAATTCTTCCGTAGGGTGGGTAACGTCTTTTTGTTGCCCACCATTCCCCGTTTTGGGCTGAAAAATCAATTCTCCTGTAGGGTGGGTAACGTCTTTATGTTGCCCACCATTTTTGGGCTGCAAAATCTTTTGTTGTCCACCATTCCCCTGCAAAATTCTTCCGTAGGGTGGGTAACGTCTTTATGTTGCCCACCATTTTTGGGCTGCAAAATCTTTTGTTGCCCACCATTCCCCTGCAAAATCAATTCTCCCGTAGGGTGGGTAACGTCTTTATGTTGCCCACCATTTATTGTTTTGGGCTGCAAAATATTTTGTTGCCCACCATTCCCCTGCAAAATTCTTCCGTAGGGTGGGTAACGTCTTTATGTTGCCTGCCCCATTAAAATCTTCTCAACGTTTTGATCTCACCTTAGAAGAGTTTTTCATTCCAGTTTAATTTCTTCTTCAAGGCTTCGAGCTGCTCACTATACTGATTGAGCAACGTTTCGGCTTTTTCCACAGTAAGCAAAGCTTGCTTGACTTGACTGGATTGGGCTTTGAGTTGTTCAAATTGCTCATTGTGCTGATTGAACGTGGTAGCGATTTTTTGTTTCAATGCGAGCAACTCGGCATTGACTTGAACTATCTGCTGATCCTGTTCATTAAGCGTAGCCGTCGCTTCGGTTTTCAAGCTTTGCAACTCGGCATTGACTTGAGTTGATTGCCCGCTGAGTTGTTTTATCTGCTCCGCAAGCTCTTCAAGCACCGCAATCGCTTTTTGTTCCAAAGACAACAAATCAGCCTTGACTTGAGTCGATTGCCCGCTGAGTTGTTCAAACAGCTCATTGTGTTCAGTGAGCTTCGCCGCCGTTTCCGTTTTCAAGCTTTGCAAATCAGCATTAACTTGAGTCGATTGCCCCTTGAGTTGTTTGATCTGTGTTTGAAGCGGCTTAAACATCGCAACCGTTTCTTGTTTGACAGTCTGAAAATCGGCATTGACTTGAGTTATCTGATCAGTGTGTTCATTAAGCTTCACCGTCGTTTCCGTTTTCAAGCTTTGCAAATCAGCATTGACTTGAGTCGATTGCCCGCTGAGTTGTTCAAACATCTCATTGTGTTCATTAAGCTTCGCGGCCGTTTCCGTTTTCAAGCTTTGCAAATCCGCATTGACTTGATTGGATTGCACATTGAGTTGTTCAAACTGCTCAGTGTGTTGCTTCGCGGCCGTTTCCGTTTTCAAGCTTTGCAAATCCGCATTGACTTGATTGGATTGCACATTGAGTTGTTCAAACTGCTCTGTGTGTTCATTAAGCTTCGCGGCTGTTTCCGTTTTCAAGCTTTGCAAATCGGCATTGACTTGAGTCGATTGCCCATTGAGTTGTTCAAACTGCTCTGTGTACTGGTTGAGCGTCGTAGCGGTTTCCCCTTTCAAGGCTTGCAACTGAACCTTCATGCCTGTAAGCGTTTCATTGTGCTGACGATCCAGTACCACAATCTCATTCAAGCTCGCTTCGAGTTGACTTGATTGATGATTCAGTTGTTCTATCTGCTCACGTTGCCGCTTAACCGTGATTGCCATTGCCTTTTTCAAGGTTTCTAAGGCGATTTCCATTCGACTGGATTGCGTATTCAGTTCAACAATCCTGTTGTTTTGTGCATCAAACTGCCTATCAACTTGCGACAAAATATCTTGTTGCAACCACTTGCTGCCCAAAACAATGAAAGCCAAGAGTGCTAAACTCATGACAATCGTAAAAATGTAATTAAACTTATTTGCCATATCAGTTATCAGTTATCAGTTATCAGTTTCACGCAAAAGTTTTGCGCGCAAAACTTTTGCGTGAAAATCAGTTATCAAAAAATTGATATCAATTATGTCGGCCAGGCAACAGTTTATTGAATAAACTATATTTATCAATACCTTCGCCAAATGATATCAATTTTATATGGTTATTATATTGCCTGTAGAGACGCGATGCTCGCGTCTCTAGTCGCAAATCGACATATTTCCTGTAGAGACGCGAAGCCTCGCTGGAGACGCGAAGCATCGCGTCTCTACAATAATCAGAGACGCGAGCATCGCGTCTCTACAATAATCAGAGACGCTTCGCGCGAGCGTCTCTACGATTCATATCGATCAACTCCCTGTTGAGCCCACGTTACTGTCGATTTCAACATTTGTTCTAAGCGTTGTCGATTGGCCGTTTCTTGAAAGCGATTTTGCTCAGGATGCCATAAATGCAGCACGGGTACCGCAAAACTGCCCATTTTACGCCCTATTCCACTACGCAGCAAACGCACCACTAATTCGGCATCTTCATGCCCCCATCCTTGAAAACGCTCATCAAAGCCATTGATTTTTAAGAGATCGGATCGCCACACACCCAAATTACACGTTTTAGCCCCTTGCCATTTTTGTTTATCGTGTTTTCTGAAAACGCTATCGGGTAAACGCAGCAGGGGCAATAAGCGATTTATATCGCGACGTAAATAAGGCAATAACCACTGTCGCGTAGGCCATTTCCAAATTTCTTTTTGATTAAGCGCATTTTCAAGTACTTGATTCGTAAAGGCTTGACTCAATAAAATGCGATTACCCGCGACAAACACACCCGCTTCTGCCAATTGGTGATGTCTTTTAATAAAATCAGTTTGAGGCACACAATCCCCATCCAAAAAAATCAAATACTCAGCCTTGGCTGCCGCTATCGCACGGTTTCTTGCGCGAGCGGCGCGAAAACCCTTATCTTCTTGCCAAACATGTTGTACATAATAAGGTAAATTCGGTTGTAACTGTTTAACCCTTTCAGCGGTATCCGCAGTTGAACCGTCATCGGCAATAATCACTTCAAAATCGGCCCCTTTATCAACGCTTGTCAAATGCGCTTGCGCGGCTAAAGCCCGTAATATCAATTCTAAAGCCTCTGGCCAATTATAAGTGGTTACTATCACACTGATTTTTAACATGTTCATACATCAATTTCAAATAACGATAATAAGTGCCTTCCGCATTCGACACCGCTAAGATAAAACCTTCACGCCCATCTAAAAAACCGGCTCGTAATAAGTACGTTCGCACAAATGCCCAAAACCCATGAACAATCGCTTTCGTTAAACTGGCTCGTTTACCTTGAGCATAATGTTGTTGAGCATTCGCTGTAGAATAACGGTTGACTTTTTCAAGCACCTCTTCCAATGAATTAAAAGCATAATGTAATAAAGGGCTTTTCAAAGTACCCACTTTGCCTTGTAAAACCGCCACTTTTTCATGAACCAAATCATCCGTAAATCGCGCACTCGCGCGCCGAAATAAACGTATCACATAATCCGGGGCCCAACCACTGTGTTTGATCCAGCGCCCACAATAGCGAGATTGGCGTGGTAAACGAAAAGCCGTTTCTGTAGCCTGATTGATAACGTCTTTAATTTCCTGTTGCAATGCCGCCGGCACGCGCTCATCAGCATCAATTGATAACACCCATTTACCCGTTGCCTGATCTAATGCCCTATTTTTTTGAGGCCCAAATCCAGGCCAATCGTCGGTGATAACAATCTGATTTGTATACGAGCGACACAAGGCAACCGTATTATCAGTACTACCACAATCGACTATAATGATTTCATCACACCACGCACAAGAAGCAAGACATTCGTTGATATGATGTGCCGCATTGAAAGTGATAATAATGACAGAAATTGAATTTTTCATATTAGAGTGTATAAAAGAACTACAAGGATTAGTTATAAGAAAGGATATAACTACAAGGATTGTTTATAAGAAAGGATTAGGTTGTGCCAAGCTTGAAATCATTGATTTATAACGACATTAAAGAGTGAAATGATGAATTGTTCAATTTACAAAAATAATTCATCATTCAGAATAAATCTTATTAATAGTTAATTTATAATGCCACGGAAAAACACAGCACGGAATGAATTTTTCCGTGTTTTTCCGTGTTTTTCCGTGGCAAAATCTACCCAATTTTAATTTTCAATATGCTACCAAAATTTTTTAAATCTCAAAACTCGCTAACTCGTACTACCATTATTAAAATGGGAATACGAATAGCCATGATCATTATTGCCGTGACGGTTATCAGTTATTGGCACATCATATCCAACTTAGAATTACAGGTTGTTGAACAACTCAATAAATACATCACTGAACGGGGGCAGCGAGAGAGTAGTCTGTTTATCCTCTCAGAAGATAATCATGTCATTTATAAGGAAGAATTTATTTCCCAACTTAAACGAATGGGAAATGATGTTCCAAGAGAAAGATTTAATAAAATTTTTCAAGCTCAAAAAGATGGCACAATGAGAATGCACCCGCAATTTTTTAATGGTTTTAAGCAACCAGATAGTGGTGTCCTCATTAAAGGATTGACTGGTTTTATTGGTCAAAACCTTACCATCACCGATGAAATTATCCAGCGTATCATCATTACTTTTGATATGCTCACTCGCTTTAGCCCAGCTTGGGCTGCATGGCAAGATCGCTTTCCAAATTTATACGTGTCCATGCCAGAAAATATCCTCTTGGAATACTGGATTGGTACACCCTGGGGCTTGGATGCACCAGCCGATATAAAATTAGGCGACGAAGTCTGGGTTGCCGTTGCTGATAAAAAACATAACCCGACGCGAGAAACAGTTTGGACAGCCGTTTACCATGATACAGTTGCCAAAGATTGGATGGTATCTTGTGCAACACCCATTGATGTCAATGGTCAACATCTTATCACCATTGGACATGATATTCTGTTGAATAAATTGTTTGAACACACTATCAATGATCATCTTGAAGGCACCTATAATATTATTTTCCAACAAGATGGACGTCTTATTGCACATCCAAACCAGATGGAAGTCATTCAAGCCAGTGGCGGCAATCTTTACATTCAAAAATCGCAAGATCAAAACTTAATCAATATTTTTGAACGAGTCACCCAGCGGCCAGCGGGGCAAATCGTGGTTGAAAATTCCAAAGATGACGAATTACTTGCTATTAGCAAAATTGAAGGCCCTGATTGGTATTTTGTCACCGTTTATCCTAAATCACTGATGGCGAACTTAGCATTTAAAACGGCTAGTTTTATCTTGTTTCTTGGTTTGATTTCTCTGTTGATTGAAATTACGGTACTCTTTTTTGTGCTACGTCGACAAATTGCACAGCCTTTGCAAGAATTTATTGAGGCCACTCAAAAAATTGCGGGTAGAAATTTCAGTGTTGAGGCAACGCAGCACTTACCATTGAGTCGTTGTGATGAAATTGGCGAACTGGCTCAGTCATTTAACGCTATGGCTGGACAATTGAAAACGTCATTTGATACCTTAGATGCTAAAGTCATTGAAAGAACAGCCCAATTAAATGATAAGATCGAAGAATTAACTCAAACTCGCCAAGAACTGATTCAAAGTGAAAAAATGGCGGCATTAGGGCAACTGGTTGCCGGCATTGCCCATGAAGTGAATACGCCGTTGGGTGCCATTCGTTCTTCAGCCGAAACGCTCACTAATAATCTTAAACAGACATTAGCCCAATTTCCCAAACTGTTTGAAGTGCTCACGATGGCACAACAAAAAACCTTTTTTGATTTACTTGAACATTCGTTGCAAAATAAGGTTATTTTAACCGTTAAAGAAAAAAGGGCCGCCAAAAAAACCTTGATTGCCGAATTAAAACAATGTGGAATTGCCAATCCACGGGCGTTTACCGATACGTTTATTAGTTTGGGTATCTATGCAGTAGTCGAACAGTATTTGCCATTGTTGCAAGATGTTAACAGTGAATTCGTATTTGAAATCGCTTATAAGCTTTCTACCCTGACAAGAAGTACGGAAAATATCACCATGGCGGTTGAACGAGCCTCCAAAGTCATTTTTGCCTTAAAAACCTTTGCGAGATATGATCAAGGTGGTGAAAAAACACGAGCTAGTTTGCAAGAAGGATTGGAAACGGTACTCACGCTATACCATAACCAAATCAAACAAGGCATTGAACTCATTAAAGAGTATACTGATTTACCCCCGATTCAATGTTATCCTGACGAACTCAATCAAGTTTGGACCAACATTTTGCATAATGCGCTTCAAGCGATGGATTACAAAGGCACGCTTAAAGTGGCTATCTCACAGCAAGACAATTATGCAATTGTCGCCATAACCGATAGTGGGCAAGGGATTCCTTATGAGATCAAAGAGCAAATATTCACGCCTTTTTTCACAACTAAAGCCGCTGGCGAAGGCAGTGGGTTGGGGCTGGATATTGTCAAGAAAATCGTTGACAAACATGATGGCAAAATTGAAGTTGACAGCCAAGTCGGTAAAGGGACAACTTTTTCAGTTTGGTTGCCTGTGTAGTTAAGCCTAGGCGAACACGCAAGGGCTTAGCAAGCATCAAAAGGGGCAACCACAAGGGATTGCCCCTACGGGCAGATTGTAGGGGCAATCCCTTGTGGTTGCCCCAGTCCTACGGGCAGATTGTAGGGGCAATCCCTTGTGGTTGCCCCAGTCCTACGGGCAGATTGTAGGGGCAATCCCTTGTGGT
>QNEL01000012.1 GCA_003645185.1 Candidatus Parabeggiatoa sp. nov. 3 | reverse complement strand
GCGGTGTTAGCGCCTAAAATATTGGGCAGCGTGTATTTGGATGAAGCCACAAAAAACGATAAACTGGATTTTTTCGTGCTGTTTTCCTCCATCGTCGCGGCAATGGGCAATATCGGGCAAAGTGATTATGCTTATGCCAATAGCTTTATGGATCACTTTGCACAATGGCGTGAGGGATTACGCGCTCAAGAACAACGTTTTGGTCAAACGCTTTCCATCAACTGGCCGTTATGGCAAGAAGGGGGGATGCAGGTTGATAGTAAAAAACAAGCGTGGTTAAAACAATTCATGGGTATGCTGCCATTAAGCACCGAACAGGGCATCAAAGCTTTTGAGCTTGGATTAAATCTAGCCTCTGTGCAAATGATGGTGGTAGCAGGAGAAGCAGAACAAATCAAAAAGGCTTTGAATCCCGTTATTCAGGCACCCACATTAGCCGCTACTCATAATAAGCAACCGATTAATCAAAGTGAACCTGACAAATCGCCCCTTAATCAAAGTGGCCCTGATCCATCGCAATTACAGGCCAAAACAGAAGATTATTTAAAGAACCTCTTATCCCAAGAACTCAAACTCACTTTTTCCACTATTCAGGCCCATGCCCCCTTAGAAAAATACGGCCTGGATTCGGTGATGATGCTCAGCTTGACTCGAAAACTAGAAAATCATTTTGGAACCCTTTCAAAAACCTTATTTTTTGAATACAAAAATCTCACTGAACTAGGCCAGTATTTTATTAAAAATCACCGAGAACAACTGATTGAAAAAATAAGCGATGGTGCAAGTGCTGTACCAAACGAGACTAAAACGGTAGCAGTGCTTCCAGAACGAGAACAAAATAACTTAGCACGTCTCACTCGTTCCCGTTTTCTCAATTCAACAGAGTCATCGGTGTCATTAACTCCAGAAACTGATATTCCAGAAGACGACATCGCCATCATCGGTGTCAGTGGTCGTTATCCCATGGCGCGGGATTTAAGCGCATTTTGGGAAAATTTAACAGCGGGTATTGATGGCATCACCGAAATTCCCAAGGAACGATGGGATGCGAGTCAATATGAGGATGCCAATCATTCTCGTCAATGGGGAGGATTCATTGAGGATGTTGATCAATTTGATCCGTTGTTTTTTAATATCTCACCCACAGAAGCGGAGTTTATCGATCCGCAAGAACGTCTTTTTTTAGAAACAGTCTGGCATACATTAGAAGATGCGGGTTACCCAAAAACGTCTTTAAAAGATAAACCTGTCGGCGTTTTTGTTGGCGTGATGTGGGGAGAGTATCAATTATTTGGTGCCTTGGAAAAGCATAAGGGCCAAGCTATGCCAACGGCTTCTTATGCCTCAATTGCCAATAGAATTTCCTATTATTTTAATTTCCAGGGCCCTAGCATAGCACTTGATACGATGTGTTCTTCTTCATTGACTGCTATTCATCTAGCGTGTGAAAGTCTAAAAAGAGGAGAAAGTGAAATAGCAATAGCTGGCGGTGTGAATGTGAGCATTCATCCCAAGAAATATATTCTGCTTGGACAACACCAGTTTTTATCCAGTGATGGACGATGCCGCAGTTTTGGTGAAGGCGGAGATGGCTATGTGCCAGGTGAAGGTGTGGGAGCGCTATTGCTCAAACCACTTCATCAGGCCCGAATAGATGGCGATCACATTTATGCCGTGATTAAGGGCAGTTCTATCAATCATGGCGGAAAAACGAATGGTTATACCGTACCCGATCCGAATGCTCAAGCCAGTCTGATATCGAGTACACTGAAGAAAGCGCAGATCAATCCCAGAACGATTAGTTATGTCGAAGCGCATGGTACAGGTACTTCATTAGGCGATCCGATTGAGATAAGAGGGCTAACGAAAGCTTATCAAGAAGAGACGGTTGACACACAATATTGTGCTATCGGTTCTGTAAAATCCAATATTGGACATTTAGAATCTGCTGCAGGCATGGCTGCCTTAACAAAAGTGTTGTTACAGATGAAGTATAAGCAATTGGTACCTTCGCTGCATTCAGAACGCTTAAATCCCAATATCAACTTTGAAACATCACCTTTCTATGTTCAGCATGGCTTAACCGAGTGGAAACAACCGATTCTTAAAGAAAATGGCAAAGAAATACGCTATCCGAGACGAGCGGGTATCAGCTCGTTTGGGGCTGGTGGTGCCAATGCACACCTGATAGTGGAGGAATATGAGCCCCCCTTACGAGAGGCAGAATCTCACAGTCAAAAAGATTACATCATTGTGTTGTCCGCTAAAAATGAAGACAGGCTCCAAGCCTATATCAAGAAAATAATAGATTTCTTCAATTCGGCAACCGTAGCAGGTGAGGTAGGAACAACGGTTAATGAAGCCGAGTTACCTGAACCAATCCAACCAGACTTATTATTGTTGGCAGACTTGGCTTACACCTTACAAATCGGTCGCGAACCTCTGGAAGAACGGTTGGCGATAGTGGTTGACAGTATTGAGTCATTAACAGAAAAATTAATGCAATATGCTCAAGGCCAAACAGAAATAGCACATTTTTTTCATGGGAATGTCAAAACGAGCAAAGCGCATTCTGCGCTTTTGATTGAAGGCGAAGCTGGCGAGGCGTTTCTTAACATGCTGATTGAGAAACAGGAATTAACTAAACTGGCACAATTGTGGATTTTGGGGGTAGACATTGACTGGCAATTGCTTTATCCAAAGCCGCCTAAACCGCAACGTATTGCTTTGCCCACCTATCCTTTTGCGAGGCAGCGATATTGGATACCTGAAAAAGAAACTTCTCTCAATCGTGATCATGAACAGATCACTCAACGGATTCAGTCTTTGCCGGATGCGCCAACCTTAAATCATCTTGAAGCCAAATCTACCCGGCAATCAATCATAAAAAATCACAGCTTGGAAGCTGAAATAGACGATTTAAAACAACTGTTTTCAGAAGCCTTAAAACTTGATATTATTCACTTAGATGAGCATTCCATGCTTGAAGAGTTTGGCGTGGATTCGCTTGTTTTAATGGATGTTGTCCAAAAAATGAGCCGGAGATATCAGTTGAAACTCAAAATTTCTGATTTGATCGGTTTGAACACCATCAAAGATTTTGCACATTATATTATTAATTTTCAGTCTTCGGCAACCGATATCAAAAAAGTAAAACCAGAGAGTGAGTCCTCTCTCACGTCACTTGGCAATCATCACCCCCTCTTCAGAAAGAATGATCCCAGTCACTGGTATGAACAGCTTCTCGAAAATGACAACGATGTGTTTTCAACTTGTGATAACTTAAATATCTTTCAAATCAAATCTTCACAGGGTATTCACATTGAAATACTGTCTTGTGGCAAAGGAACGCCAGTTGTCCTGTTACCGCCAATAGATTGCTTAGCAACAGCATGGCTGTACCAAATTTTAGAACTCTCTCAACAGTTTCAAGTGCTTGTTTTCCATTACCCGGGTTATGGGAACAGTGAATTTCATGACGAACAGAGTCATTTTGAAGCGATTGGAGACAGTATCTTAGATTTGCTCAACCTCATCAATATTAACCAACCCTTTCATTTGGTAGGCTGGTCCCTTGGCGGCTTTATTTCACAAGTCATGGCTAAGAAATATGCGCCTCACATCAAATCATTAACCTTAGTCAACACCACCGCCAAGCTTGAAGAGGACGATTCCATCGAAAATGCCTTTAAATTAGCCAAATTATTGCGTGATGATTTTGAACTGCACTTACCCAAAGAGATGCGTTCTAAAAGGGAGGGCAGCCTTGATTTTATTAAGGCGACTGACAATAATCAAATCTCGCTTCATTATATCCATCAAGTTCTCCAATTTGATTTTAGAAGCCAAATGGCCAGTATTCAGATACCCACCTTAGTGATTGCTGGGGGCGAAGATCACATCACGCCACCGCGCTATGCCGAATGGATTCATAACAATATCAAGGGTTCAAAATATGAAAAGCTGGATAAAGGAGGGCATTACATGCCTCTCCAGAATGCAGAATATTTCAACCAACAATGGTTTAATTTTATCCAAACCAAATCCATATAACAAAACTTTTTTAACACAGAGTACACAGAGTTCCACAGAGTGCTACTCTGTGAACTCTATTCGATGTTCAAGTTTTTGCGCGCAAAAACTTGAACATCGAATGTTGAAAAAATGACTTTGAAAATAGCCGACAAACTCTCATTTACTTTTACCCCAACAAAATCCGTCTTAAAACGATAAGTCAAAAATTGAGGCATTTTGAATCTTTAATCCTGCCACATCGAGCTATACTGCACGCGGGCACAATTTAAACTTTTATGTTGGGCAAAATATTTTTCATATTCAACCCCTGATGCGATGATGTTTTTTTGGAACCCCAGGTGGAACCAGGGGCTATTCATATTCAACCCCTTCAGGGTTGGCGTATCAGCACAGATATTTTAGAATCAAGAAAAGTTCAATTTATTCCCGCGCTGAGTATAAGAATAGGCTTTTTTGATTATGGATAATGATTTATTATATCGTTCAATGAAAATCAGTGCTAACGGTTTGCCGATGGTGGGCGAAACTGCTAGAACTTTGGGAATCCGAAAAGGCATTGATATTTCAGTTATTTCTGATCAAGTCAAACCCAATACTGGCGGTATGTCTGTTAGTCCACCGCCACCTTATAATCTTCCAACTCACCGTCGCCCGGCTGCGTTTGGTGGAACGGGTAAAGATCCAGTTTGGGAAATCAACCTTGTGTGTTTAAGTACTTTTCAACTTCAATATCGACCTGATCCACATCAACCCAATAAACATGGATTCATTGAACCTATAAAAGAAATGCCGCTTGAAGACTATCAACAGGCAATAGTAGCCACTCTACATGAGTGGAGTTTGACGGGCCATCAAAAATGAGCAATAAACTATCTGTTTTAAAAGAGGCTTTACAACAAAGTAGCCCAATAGAAAAATTGGAACAAATCGTTAAAGATTTGCTGCTGAAAGGATACTCGAAGGAGAGTCTTCTAGCCGAATTTGAGTCTTTCCGTGAAACAACGACAGACGAAAACTATGAAGAGGTTGTATTAGATGTGATGGATTTTCTGACAGGATGGTGTAGTTCCCATAAACGTATTGATACACCTCATAGCGCAACTTTAACTGATGATAATGAGCTAAGCGCTTTGATTATTGAACAACTGGAAGTGATTGAAAAAGCGATTGCACAATTGAACGTCGCAAGCTCAGTTACTTTGTTTCATCACGATTTGGAGCAAAAACACTTGACGCTTCAAGAAGCTGAACAACTCCTTGGGAATCGCAAAATAGTTGGAAAATTGAATCATAGACAATTCGCTTTATTAGAACAGGTGTTAAAACCTCCCCTTCTGACGAGTTCATTTTAATCAATTTGTGCTATAGATTTTCAGGTCAATAATTTTACAAGGGCAGACACGCAGGTCTGCCCCTACAAGACTATTTTCATTTACTTTCCAAGGCTTCAACCCCTTCCCAATTCTCAGCAACGCCGTATTGTTGAAAATGCTCACATCGTTTCAGATAAATTTGGGCTGCGGTGTCATCAGGATAAACAGCCAACATCTGTTTAAAATACTCGGCCGATTCTGCAAATTCTTTCTGGCGATAGTGTCGTAACCCTTGTTCAAAATCGTCACGGGTTTTCAGTTTCAAGGCAATGATATCAGGTGCATCGCCGTCAAACACTTCATAAACCGTCACAGGCGCGGATTTCCCTTTGACTTTGACCCGATCAATGGTGCGAATGGCATATTGAGCGGGCGCGCTGAGACAGGCATAAGTCGTTTCTGAAATCAATAATGCGACACCATACCTTTTCGTCAGGCCTTCAATGCGAGAAGCGAGATTGACCGCATCAGAAATGACAGTACCATCCATACGGTTTTTCCCGCCCACTGTACCCAGCATCAAGGCGCCTGTATTCAGGCCAATGCCAATGGCAATAGGATCTAAACCTGCCGTTTGCCGCTGTTGGTTATATTCAACTAACTGTTTTAACATGGCAATGGAACCCCGTACAGCATCATCGGCCTGACCGGGAAACAGACCCATAATCGCATCACCAATATATTTATCAATAAAACCATGATGTTGCGTAATAATGGGTTCCATTTGGCTCAAATAGGTGTTGATAAAATTGAAATTTTCTTGCGGGCTCATTTTTTCAGATAACTCAGTAAATCCCCGAATATCAGAAAACAGGATACTCATTTCTTTTTCAACTTGATCGCCTAATGCCACATCGACCACGCTGCGCTTGTTCAACAGCCTTAAAAACTCATGGGGGACAAACCGTTCATAGGCCTTGTTTAAATCGGTGATTTCCTGATAAAACCGCGCATTTTCGATAGAAATCGCAATTTGTGACGATAACAATTGGAGCGTTTCAAATCTATCGGGTGTAAACGCATCAGTTGTCAGGTTGTTTTCTAAATACAACAGGCCGCTCAACTGCCCCTTATTGAGTAGCGGCATCGCTAAAATAGACTTCACTTGGTTTTCAATAATATAGGGATCACGCGTCCATTGGCCCCCCTGTGTTGCCCGATCTAAAACCACACTTTCTTTAGCATGGATGATATAGTTGATCAGCGTCGTAGGCACCGTCATCACAGGCGATGCCTCCCCAGTCGAGGGTTGAGGGGGCGTGATAGGAATAGATTGCAACACCCTCACGCCCTTTTGATCGATTGCGCCTTCCGCTTCAATAAACCATTGCCCCTGTTGAGGCAAAATCAAACACCCGCGTTGTGCGCCAGCATTTTCGATGACGACGGCCATCAACTTAATCAGTAAGCCCTTCAAATCAATTTCACCCGATATGGCCTGTGAGGCTTTAAGGGCACTGGCAAAATCTAAGGCGCTTAAGGGCGTTTGCCGGGTACGGCTGAGGTTGGCAGTCGCATTAACGGTCATAGGCGAACCCGTCTCATGGCTCACTTTCAATCGCGGATAGCGCGTTTCTAAATCATTCACTTTCGCTATCGCTCCCCACTGCGAATAGGCATAGTGGGCCTCCTGTAGGTAATGGTAAGCAAAATGATTTTGCCCTTGAGTGATATAAAATTGTCCCGCTAATTCATTGGCTAAGGCTTCATCATTCAAGTATTCATGCTCAGACGCTAAGGCAATCGCTTGATCGTAGTATTCTTTCGCCACCTGCTTTTGTCCGAAAACGCGGGCCCGTTCGGCTTCCACTAAATAGAATTTGTGCCCGTAATTCATGGGCGCATGCTTGGCCCATTTTTTCAGCTTTTTCTGGTTCGCACATACTTTCAGTCGATATTGCCGCTGTTCTCGTTTAGTCGCCTGAGGATAGAGGGCCAACCGTAGCAAAGAATCATAAAAAGAGAAAACCGGCACTTGTGGTAATCCAATCACCCCATCTAAATAGCTTTCTGCCATGACAGCATTTTCCAGTGCTTGAGAATAGCTCCGAAATAGATAACAGAGAATCAGTTTGTTGAAATAGATATAAAAAATGGCATTTCTATTATTCGCTTCAAGATAAAGGGGTAGCATTTTCTTCTCGTCATAACCTTCACCACTTAAAAGACACGGATTTTCAGTCGGTTCCCTCAAATTCAAGATGACTTGTCCATAGATTTCCTGCATATGCACACTTGATTTTTGTTGAAGCCGATTAATCACCTCACCAACGTCTGCTATTTCTCGTTCAACCGCTGTGAGTTCCCTACCAATAGTATATAAATTGATAGGGATATTTAATACGGCATAGGCAGCATATTCTAAATCGCCCGTGTCTAAGCAGTTTTGATAGGCTTCCCGCAAAGGTTTTAATATCTCTTTGAGAGGTTGCTTCCAATGTCTTATAAAAAGATTCACAACAAAGATTGTCCTACCTCTCAGTTCTTTAACCTGAAACAGTTCTAGCAGTGTTAAAGCCAAGTTACCAAATTGATAACCATCCTCAATATCGCCTAACACGCCACATAAAATTAGCCCGTAAACAGCATAGGCATAACTTGAGATAGCTGTATTGCCATATTTGACAGACAAATTGACCTGTTTAAGGGCCACCAATATAAACAATTCCGGTGCCGCGAAATAGGCAGCCGAATTCACACTCGCCAAAATACGCATCGCTGCCAGCTTCTCAGGATCGGTCATTTCAGGCAGTTCCTGTAAACTCTCAATGCGTTTTCTACCTATAGTCAGTTTGGTTTGCAATAAGCCAAGGACAATATGCCACTTTTTGGGTTGTCGAGGCAGAGAAATACCCAACTGTTCTAAGATTGGCAAAGCAATATCGATAGCCTCCAGCATCCTGTTTTGGGCCCGATAGGCATTGATTTTAATTTCGTATACCTTGATTTTATCAAGCAGTGTTTTAGCATGTTCTAGCACCACGGCAACCCATTGTGCCATTTCCTCAAAGTGGTTGCACAAATAAGCCGCTTCGGCCGCTTCGGTATACAGGGCTAAAACCAAATCATACTCCGTTTGCCAGTGCGTCTCATCTAATAAGGCTAGGCCCGTTTTCAAGTAATCAAACGCCGGTTGATAGGCCGCCGAAGCCTTGGCTTTTCTACCCGCAATCAGATTTAATGAGGCCAGTTCATTGCGCTCTAATGCTTGCGTGATCCAAACACGCCCGATATTCAAATGATCAACAATCGAAAAAATATGCTGTTCTCGTTGCTCTTTTGATGTGTTTTGTAATAGGAGTTGCCCGACTTGCCAATGCACCGCCTGTTTTTGTTCTGCTGGAATCAGCGAATAAACCGCTTGTTGAACCCGATCATGTACAAATTTATAGGTATGATCAACTTGAAAAACCATCTCTTCAGTAATGGCTTCCCATAAATCCGCCTTCGTTTCTTGGGCGTTTTTTTCAGACACAATCGCTAATGGGGCGAGATCAAACTGATTACCAATACAAGCTGCCAGTTTTAACACATCTTGTGTGTTTTGACTCAGTTTTTGCACCTTGCCAATCATTAAGTCAATCACGTTATCAGTGATTCTTCTGGCCTTGATTTGTGCTAAATCCCATTGCCAACCCGGTTGCGATTGATCGGTGGGCCATTTAAAATCTAAAAGTCTTTCGCTATACATTTGTTTTAAAAACTCACCCATAAAAAAGGGATTTCCCCCCGTTTTCCTCAGCACTAACTCAGCTAATGGTTGGGTGGCTGTCTGATTGAGCGTGTCCGCAATAAATTGATTCACCTCTGACAAGCCTAAAGGCGCGAGGGTAAGCGTTTCAATAGGCACTGCCAATTTTTCGAGTTCTTCTAATGTGAGTCTCAATGGATGAGCCCCATCCACTTCGTTATCTCGATACGCGCCAATTAAAAACAAATATTGACTGTGCGCCATCATCAAAGTCATTAATTTTAAACTGGCCGAATCGGCCCATTGCAAATCATCCACAAAAATCACTAAGGGGTGTTCAGGCCGACAAAAAACACGGGTAAAGTTTTGAAAAACCAAATTAAAGCGATTAAACGTTTCCGTGGGCCCCAATTGGGGCACCGGCTCTTGCTTGTTGATAATCAATTCGACTTCAGGAATGACATCAATCATGATTTGTCCATTAGGCCCCACCGCCTTTAAGATTTTTTCTCGCCATTGCGTCAATTGTGTTTGGCTTTCCGCCATCAATTGATGCATCAAATCCCGAAACGCATTGACCACAGCAGAATAAGGGATATTACGTTGCAATAGATCAAATTTGCCCGCAATAAAATAACCCCTTTTTTCAGTAATGGGTTTATAAATTTCTTGCACCAAAACTGACTTGCCAATGCCTGAATAACCCGCGACAAGCATGAGTTCACTTCGCTGTTGACTCGCTCTGTCAAAGGCCGCCAATAAAATGTCTATCTCTTTTTCTCTACCATAGAGTTTTTGAGGCAATTTAAATTTATCGCAAAAGTCTTGTGTACCCAATATCAAGGGCTCAAGTTGCCCTTGGCTCAAGCCAACCTGACAGGCCTGTAAATCCGCTTTCAGGCCGTATGCACTTTGATACCGCTCCTCAGCCGTTTTAGCTAACAGTTTCATAATAATATTTGAAACGGCCAGCGGAATTTCTCGATTTAACTCGTGAGGCTTAACGGGTTGTTTGGCAAGGTGACAATGCACTAAT
The DNA here is from genome assembly GCA_003645185.1 of Candidatus Parabeggiatoa sp. nov. 3. GTDB lineage: Bacteria > Pseudomonadota > Gammaproteobacteria > Beggiatoales > Beggiatoaceae > Parabeggiatoa. The sequence continues at coordinate 26,757 of QNEL01000012.1, read as the reverse complement.
TCCATCATATCCTCAGTTTCAAAGGGTAAATGATGGGTCAGCAATTCATAAAAAGTCGCCCCTAGCGCATAAAAATCCGTGCGATAGTCCATCGCACGATTCATGCGCCCAGTTTGCTCAGGAGAAATATAACTCAGCGTGCCTTCCAATTGATTAGGATTTTTGAGCGTCGGATTTTCACGGGGTAAAACAGTAGAAATCCCAAAATCTATAAATTTTAATTGCCCCGTGGTTTCGTTCCAAACAATATTGCCTGGATTGATATCCTTATGAATAATATGGGCCGCATGAATCTCAGCTAAAATGTCAGCCACTTGAATCGCTAAAGACAGAAATTCCTTGACAGTAAACTGTCGTTTTGTCATCAATTGCTTTAAAGACTCACCGCCCACATCCTCAAAAATAATCACCAAAGTATTTTGATGTTTTTCAAGCCCATAAACCTTAACAACCCCTGCAATGTCTAAATGACGAAGCATGTCATATTCTTGTTGATAGTGAGCCAATTTAGCGGGGGATGGATACTCTTCTTTGAGCATTTTGAGGATAACCGAACGATTATCTTCTTTTCCAACAGCACGATAGATAATCGAATCAGCACTTTCATTAATTTGATTAATAATTTGGTAATTAGAAATAGTCATCATGTCAGTTATCAGTTTCACGCAAAAGTTGCGCGCAACTTTTGCGTGAAAATCAGTTATTAGTTATCAGTTATCAGTTTCACGCAAAAGTTTTTGCGCGCAAAAACTTCACGCAAAAGTTTCGCGGAGCGAAACTTTTGCGTGAAATCGTGAAAATCAGTTATCAGTTGTCTATACTTAGCGCCGTCATAAATTGCGCTTTTTCGCTCCAACAGTAAAAGCTTAAAATGCACAACCCCCAAGGGGTTTTCAGGCTAAAATTTCGCTCCGCGAAATTTTATTTCACGCAAAAGTTTTGCGCGCAAAACTTTTGCGTGAGCCGAAGGCCAGCGAAGCTAAATCCTGAAAATGTGAATAGCCCCAGGTGGCAACCTGGGGTTGCCAAAAGTTTTTCAGGCAAAAGTTCGCTGCGCGAACTTTTGCCTGAAAGTTTATTCCCGCGCCGAGTATAGTTTGTCAGATACATAACGTTGGCCTTTCCAATAATCAGTAATTCAAAAGGGCAAATTTATAGGTATGCTTGGAATGCCTGTTATTTTGTGGCCCGTTTGGAATGCCTGTTATTTTTATGCCCGCTTTTAGTGAAAAATTTATGAAAGCTTTTATTTGTTGTCGAGCTATTGATAATGGATAGCAAGGCATTGATAACTGATTTCCACGCAAAAAACTTTTGCGCGCAAAAAACTTTTGCCTGAAACTGATAACTGAAGCTTTATAAAACCATTATGATTAAAAATAATTTGTTTGTCATTGTTCATTGTTCATTGTTCATTGTTCATATTTTCAGAGTGGGGTGATTTGGAAATAGAGCATTTTGAGATTGACGAGAATTTGGATTAATGATTTCTGAATAGCTTGTTAGAGCTTAAACGATATCACTTTATTTATCAAATAGTTACTGATCATCAAGCACTTAACATGCCAATTTGTTAATAAGGACTCATATTCTTGACGACATATCAAAAGCCCAGCCAAAATAGGATATTATCAGATTGAGCACGATGATCGTAAATAATTCGTAAAGGTAGTTTAAGGGAGGTGAGTGAAATCGACCAGCACGGCGGATACAATTGAGGTCACAAAGCTAAGCTTGGTGGTGGGATGTGGTGGTTTCAAAGACTAAAGTCTTCTTGAGGGTTTTCGTTCTTGCGAATAAGTGTGATCTGAATTTGAGGTAGCCATTTTCAATGGCGAACCTTGGTAAAGCTAATGGCCTTCAGGCCATGAGGCAGGAATGCTCATCACGAATGATTCTTGCCTCCTGCAACACCAGACTCCGGAGTTGATTATTTTTGCCTCAAAATCAACAACGTAATATCGTCATCAGGCTTTTCTGGACTAATAAAATCTCGCATATCATTGACTATGGCTTGACTGATGTCAAAAACAGACTTTTGCCAGTTAAGCTGAATAACATCACAAAGCCGTTTTATGCCGTATTCCTCTTTCTGTTTAGTTTCGGCTTCAGTAATACCATCCGTGTACAACACTATCACATCGCCAGGATTCAAGTTGATTTCGGTTTGAGCTACAAGCCCGGTAATATCATCAACCATGCCAACATTAAAACCTAAATCCGTCGTGTCTACCACTTCCACAGAACCATTTCGCACCACAATCGGGTCTTCATGTTGCCCACTCAAACGCAACAGGCCACCACCTCCTGGTTGAGCTTCATACTCCAATAAAATCAAGGTCAAGTTTTTGTCGGAATTCATCCGTACTGCATTGTCAAAAATGGTCTCATTGATGGCCGTAAAAAATTTAACCAAATCAGTTTCATGATTAGCTAACAGGGTACGCACTGCGGTTTGTGCCATAATCGCCAAGACACCGCTTTCGAGTCCATGTCCTGTGACATCGCCAATCCCTATCAAAACGCGCCCATGACACTTTAAAACATCATAGTAGTCGCCACCGACTTCATCTGCTGGTTCCAGAAAACCCACAATATCTAACCCTTCAATTTGCTGAAGTTCCTCTTTTTTAGGTAACAACATTTGTTGTAATTGGCGAGAAACTTCCAACTCGCGGCTCATGCGAAGATTTTCTTCTTTGAGTTGCTCATTGAGTTCTGTAATTTCCTGATTGGCTTGGGCTAATTGGGCGGTACGTTCTTCAACTTTTTCTTCCAGTGTCCGATACAATAACGCATTTTCTAGCGAAATAACGGCTTGAGAAGACAGGACTTTTAAAATATTCAGACGATTCTGCGTAAAGGCCCCTACAGTCAGATTGTTTTCTAAATACAACAGGCCCATCAGTTGCCCTTGGTTGAGAAGCGGCGCACATAAAGCCGATTGAGTCTGATTGTCAACAAAATAGGCATCTTGGGTAAACTGGCCTTGATGGGTAGCATCGTGTAACACCACGCTTTCTTTAGCGTTGGCAACATAGTTGATGAGGGTGGTTGGAACCGTTTCCTGACTGACAGGAAGAGATTCCAGTATCCTCACCTCATCGTCATCTATCGCACCTTCAGCCTCAATCACCCAGTGTCCTGCCTGTTCGAGAATCAGAACGCCTCGTTGTGCGCCTGCATTTTCAATGATCACCGTCATCAATTGCTTGAATAACTTGTGCAATTCAATTTCACCGGCAATGGCTTGTGATGCCTTGAGTACACTGGAAAAGTCTAATAAAACATTTGACGATGTACCCATCATCGTGGAAAACCCTGTTGTCATCACTGCAGAGCTTGGGTCTGGCAATTGAGTCGTTCGGGAAGGGGTAGTCAACAATTTGGGATACTTTTCTTCTAAATCCTTGACTTTGGCAGTCGCACCCCACAAACCATAAGCATAGTGGGCCCCTTGCAGATAGAGACGGGCAAAATCTTCTTTTTGCTGGGCTAACCAAAATTTAGCGGCTAATTCATTAGCCAGAGCTTCATTACAGCGGTAACCCTGTTCCTTGGCCGAGGCGATGGCTTGATCATAATAGTGCATCGCCGACATGTGGCGATCTTCGATTCTGGCTTTTTCAGCCTGTAAAATCAGATAGGCATGTTCAAAGTTGATGGGACACTGCTCAAACAACAACCGATTTTCATCAATGCACTCATCCAGAATGGCCATGTAGCTGGGTTTATCGGCTTCTGACACTCTGGGATACAAGGCGGCAATCGTGACACCAGCATACAAGAAGTAATCACTTCTTAAATTAAAATCTAATCCTCCAAAAGCCGCAATCCAAGTAGCACGTTCATGTACTAAGGGTAAAGCCTGCTCATAGCACTGAAAAAGGGTGAGTGATTGCAATTTATATCGTTTATAAACAGCACAAAGAACGGGTGCTTTTCCAGCACTATCTAAAAAAGCTTCTTCTGTAAAACTACTGTCATTAAAACTATTTTTACCCCAAGTAGCACCTTGCAAGTTTTTAATGAAACCCGCATACATTTGTCCAACAAGTAGCATTGGCATATTGTTGGCTTTCTGACAATAGGCAATGGCATCCTGTGTTGTTTTTAGACCCTCCTCTATACTCACGGGAAGAAGATATCTTGGCACTTCAATTATGGCATAGCCAGCGTAGACAAAATCACCACCCTCAACACCTATACGATAGGTTTCTCTAAAAGACTCGGTGCTGGCATTGATATCTTCTCTAAGCAATTTTAAAAAAGCGTATGTATTAGATATCTTCGCTCTAATACCATAATTAATCAGTTTTTCCTGATTCAGTTGTGAGGCCAAGGCCGAAAATTGGTAAGCACGGGTATAGTCTTTAAAGCCACTACTCAGTATAACTGCAAAAAAAGTATATCCCACGGGAGTAAATGGTGACAGGCCGTATTGAATAGACATATTCACCATTTTAGCCGTATAAAAAGCGAGAAGTTCTGGAAGTCCGATCACAATGGAATCTATAGCGATAGCTATAATGCGTGAGCAAACTTTCATGGCTTCATCTTGCATAACAGGTAGCTGCCATAAATCCGAAATATGGCGATTTGTCATGTTTTCTTGATAAAGGGCCATTTCCGCTGTAGTCGCCTGTTGTTGTGCTTCTGTTTGATCTAAGGTGGGCACCTTCATATCAAACATATTCAGGGCCTTGATCATAGTCGCAGCTGCATCATAATATTTGCCTTGCCCCGCCAATTGGGCTATTTTTATCACATAAATCTCGGCTCGATCAAATTTGGATTGCGCTTTTTCTAAAGCCAGGGCAAGAAGTTGATCCGAATCATCGAAATTGCCGGACAGAAATTCACACTCACCTTGTTCTTTATGCAATTCAAAGGCAATCGCATAATGCTGCTCCCAGGCAAACTCGCCTAATAACGGCAGTCCTAATGCCAAGTAATTGATAGCGGTTTGATAAGCCGTGCCGGCTTTCGCCTTTTTGCCTGCCTGCAAGTTCAAATCCGCTAAGCGAACTTTTTCGGTTTCATCCGTGATCAGTGTTCGGCCAGCATTCAACTGGTTGACAATATCAAAAATCCGTTCGGCCAAGTCTTCAGCTTGCGTGTTGTTTAACAACAACCGCCCAATCTCCAAGTGAAGCTCCGCTCTATCCTCCTCAGGTATTAAGGCATAAGCGGCTTGTTGAATACGATCATGCTGGAATTTAAAGTGGGATTGTTTGGCGAGCGAATTAGTCTCAGCCTCCACTAATTTGTAATGCTCATCTAAAGGTAAGATTAAACCCTCGACAACCCCTTGCCACAACGCTTCCAGGGTTGACTTGGCGCTGTGCTTATGGATAAGCGATAAAATCTGTAAATCAAACTGACTCCCCACACAGGCGGCTAATGTTAAGACCGTTTGGGTTTCGAGCGGGAATTTTTGAATCTTGTCCACCATTAACTCAACCACATTGTTGCTCATCCCTTTTAGACGGATTTGGTCTAAATCCCAGTACCACGCTTGTGAATCAAAATCAAAGTCTAATAACTCTTCCTCATACAAGGCCTTTAAAAATTCTGTGGTAAAAAACGCATTGCCTAAGGTTTTGTCATAAACCAACGTCGTCAAAGAGGCTACCGAGGCACTGTCACCATGCAAAGCATCGACAATTAACGCATTGACCTCCTGATAAGACAGATTATCAAGCTTCAAGGTATTGATAACGGCTTGTTGTTTTTGGAGTGCCTCCAAAGTCATCGCAAAAGGGTGCGATGCATCCACTTCATTATCCCGATAGGCCCCAATGAGTAAGAAATAGTGCAAATCCGGATCGGTTAGCAACATTTTCAACACATTCAACGAAGCAGAATCCGCCCATTGCCAATCATCTATGAACATCACCAGGGGATGTTCTTTTTGGCTAATCGCCTTGACAAAGTTTTGAAACACCAACATAAAACGATTTTGGGCCTCTGTTGGGCCCACTGGCGGCACGGCCTGTTGAGCGCCAATGACTAATGCCAAAGCCGGAATAATATCGATCAGCACTTGTCCATTGTTACCCACAGCCGTGAGAATGTGTTCTTGCCATTGTGCGAGTTGATCGCGATTTTCGCTTAACAGATAATGGCAAAATTCATTAAACGCTTGACTCAAAGCCGAATAAGGGATATTTTGCTGGTATTGATCGAACTTGCCAAACGCAAAATAACCGTGCCTTGCTGTCATGGGCCTATGGACTTCACGCACCAAAGCGGATTTACCCACGCCAGAATACCCCGCCACTAACATCATCTCACATCTCCCCTCTTCAGAATCGGGGGAGTTTTGAGGATTGGCCACACGCTCAAACGCTTGCAACAAGGTTGCAATGGCCTCATCACGACCATAAAGCTTTTGGGGTATTTGAAAACGGCCTGAAAAATCGTTTTGTCCCAGTTCAAATGGCCGATCATGAAGTGTTTCAGAAGCTTGGAGCTTGTCCAGACATTTTTTTAAATCCGTCTTCAAACCCAAAGCCGACTGATAACGATCTTCGACATTTTTGGCCATTAATTTCATGACGATATCAGAAATAATAACCGGCACATTGGGATTGTGCTCATAGAGAGACGTAGGCGGTTTAGCAATATGGCAATGGACTAATTCCAAGGGATCGTCGCTGTAAAACGGCACACGACCCGTTAACAGTTCATAAAAAGTCACGCCCAAAGAATAAAAATCGGTGCGATAATCCAAGGTACGATTCATGCGTCCTGTTTGCTCCGGCGACAGATAGGAGAGTGTACCTTCCAACACTTCTGGATTTTTCAGCGTTGGGTTTTCCCGTGACAGCCGTGTGGATATACCAAAATCGACGATCTTTAATTGATTTGTATCAGGATTCCACACGATATTGCTAGGATTAATATCCTTATGAATCAAATGGGCTGCGTGAATATCACCTAAAATGTCAGCGATTTTGATAGCCAAGGACAAAAATGCTAAAATATCTGTGGGTTGGAATGGTCGCTTTTCGATTGTCGCTGCTTGTCGATCCGTTAATCCCAAATCCCAAATCCCAAATCCCAAATCGGTTAGCCATCGTTTTATGGATTCCCCCCCAAAATCTTCTAAAATCAAAACTTGGAGATTTTCAGTTTTTTCCAAACCATACATTTTGATCACGCCAGGTAGATTCAGACTGCGCGTGATATCATACTCCTGTCGATAACGGATCAATTCGAGTAACGAGGGATAATCGGTTTTCAATACCTTCAAAATAACGGCTTGATTATCCTGATCTCGAAGGCCACGATAGATACGTGAACTCGCACTTTCGTAAATCTGTTTTATGATTTGATAATTAGGAATTGTTATCATAATCTGATTTTCCTTTTATAGGTCCTCCAGCAATGGAGTTGATGTATTGGATAGAACGCGGGTTAAATTCATTGTCATTATAGCCGTAGTTCTTTTATAGAATGGTACAATGAAACAAAGTATACTGCTACTCGGTTTAAATCCTTTTTTATATACAATCCTTGTAGGTACGGGTTTTAGTAGTTATTGTTTGACTTTAGAAAAAACTTGATCATCAAGTAAAAGTTAAATTTATTCCCGCGTTGATTATAAGCGAATAACGTGAATAAGCGAATTAACGAGTACCCGCTGGGCGCATTCCCAATAAAATGGTCATTTTGCTGCCTTTTTGGAGTGCAAAATTCATTTTGCGGGAAATTGGAGTGCAAAATTCATTTTGCGGGAAATTGGAGTGCAAAATTCATTTTGCTGCCCGCTTTTAGTGAATGTTATTTTGCGGATCGCCAAGATTGATAATGACCCTTTTTTTGGGAATGCGCCCGTACCCGCTTGTAGGGGCAAATCCCTTGTGGTTGCCGCTATAGATTTTAATATCACTAAAACTCAAAACTCGCATGAACAGTGTTTCACGCAAAAGTTTTGGCGCGCCAAAACTTTTGCGTTCTTTTGCGTTATTTTTTCTTTCTTGACTTTGATAACACAATAGGATATAAAGTTGCAAAATTGGCTACACCAATTAGACAATCCATATCCGTTTTTGTAGGGTAGGCGGTGTTATTTTGTTGCTCACCAATCTTGTTTTTTGAACATTGATAACTGAACACTGATAACTGATAATTGATACTCTGAGCTAATGTTTATTGTATCTCATTTTTGAATAGATAAGGTCAGTAACGCAAACTTGCGTCTTACCACCTATCAGTTTGTAAATTCTGGCCAAACACACATTTTTAGCGTATTTAATATCAGAATATATAATTAAAAATCATAGACTTATACTCTGTGGTACTCTGTGGCCCTCTGTGTACACAGAGGTACACAGAGGTAAAAAATGAACTTAGAAAAGTTTTTCAGGCAAAAGTTTATTCCCGTGTTGAGTATATATAAATAGGACAACCCACAGCAAACAGGCCCGGCCATGACGACACTCTCTCCTAAACAGGCCCCCGAACCCATTGCCATCATCGGCATTGGTTGCCGCTTTCCAGGCGGTGCTAATAACGCAGAACGTTATTGGCAATTACTGGTTGAAGGCGTAGATGCGATCACCGAAATACCACCTGATCGCTGGCATATCAATAAATTTTACCATCCTGATCCGGCCAAACCCGGCAAAACTTATGCGCGTTGGGGTGGCTTTGTGGACAACATCGACCAATTCGATCCCCAATTTTTTGGGATTTCTCCCCGAGAAGCGGCTCGCATGGATCCCCAACAACGGCTATTACTGGAAATCGTTTGGGAAGCCTTAGAAGATGGGGGGCAAGTGCCAAAACACTTAGCGGGTTCAAACACTGCTGTCTTTATTGGTTTAATGGGTATGGACCATCAAGATATTCAAAGTGGTGTACTGAGTCGCGATTTAATTGATGCACAAACCGGTACGGGTGGTGCTATGAGCATTATCGCTAATCGCATCTCTTATGTGTTTGATTTTAAAGGGCCTTGTATCGCATTGGATACCGCCTGTTCTTCGTCTTTGGTCGCTGTCCACTTAGCTTGTCAAAGTCTGTGGCAGGGGGCTTCTACACTGGCTTTGGCTGGCGGCGTAAATCTTATGCTCAGACCAGAAACAACCATCGCTGAAAGTAAGGCCACCATGCTGTCTCCTGATGGTCGTTCCAAGAGTTTTGATGCACGCGCTAACGGTTATGTTCGGGGGGAAGGGGCAGGAATAGTCGTCTTAAAGCCGTTATCCACGGCCTTGGCCGATGGCGATCCGATTTATGCGGTCATTCGGGGTACCACTATCAATCAAGATGGTCATAGCAATGGTCTCACGGTACCCAATGGTTTAGCTCAGGAAGCCGCCATCCGTGAAGTCCTTCAACAAGCCAACGTGTCACCACAACACATACAATACGTTGAAGCACACGGCACCGGTACGCCAGTCGGTGATCCCATTGAAGCCAATACGCTAGGCCGAGTGCTCGGCCGTTCGCGGCCGCCTGGGGAATATTGTCTCATCGGTTCAGTCAAAACCAACATTGGCCATCTGGAAGGGGCTGCGGGTATTGCCGGCTTAATCAAAGTCGCACTGGCGCTCTTTCATCAAAAAATTCCACCTAATCTGCATTTTGAAACCCCCAATCCTAAAATTCAGTTTGATGAATTACGGGTGCGCGTTCCCACCACCTTAACACCTTGGCCTGAAAACCATAATGGGCTACCGCGCCTCGCGGGAGTCAATTCGTTTGGCTTTGGGGGCACCAATGCCCATATCTTATTGGAATGTAGGGGCGAACCTACGTGTTCGCCCGATGAACCGGCGTGTTCGCCCGATGAACTTGCGTGTTCGCCCTCTTTTGAGGATTCGCCCTCTGGCGATCAAATCCACCTCTTACCGATTTCAGCGCGTAGTCCAGAAGCCTTACAAGCCTTTGCACAGGCCTATCAAGCCTTTTTGACGGATGCCGTACATGACACGATCCCATTATCCGATATCGGTTATAGTGCCAGCCTACGCCGAGGCCATCACAACCATCGCTTAGCCGTGGTAGCGCACTCAAAAGCGGAAATGATAGAAAACCTAGCCGCCTTTTTGAATGACGAAACACGCTTAGGCCTCTCTTCAGATCAAATCATCACTGAAGAGTCTTCACCTAAACTGGTTTTTGTGTTTTCTGGCATGGGACAGCAATGGTGGGCCATGGGCCGTCAGTTATTGGAAACGGAAGCCGTTTTCCGTGAAACGATTGAACACTGTGATGCTTTATTCCATCAGCATAGCCAATGGTCATTATTGGCTGCCTTAACTGCCGATGAAGCACACTCGCGCATTAATGAAACCCAAATCGCACAACCTGCCATTTTGTCGCTACAAGTCGCCTTAGCTGCCTTATGGCGTTCTTGGGGCATTGTACCGGATGCCATTGTCGGACACAGTGTCGGTGAAGTCGCCGCAGCTCAGGTTGCCGGTGTCTTAAGCCTAGAACAGGCCATTCAAGTGGTTTACCATCGCAGTCGCTTACAAGCCCAAACCACCGGACAAGGTAAAATGTTAGCTGTCGGGCTCTCCTCAGAAGCAGTCGCCCCGTTTTTAATCGGCCATGAGGATCACGTCTCCATCGGAGCTATCAACAGTCCCAGCGGGATCACCTTATCGGGTCAAGCTGCCAGCCTAGAAAACATTGCACACACTTTAGAACAACAAGAGATTTTCTGTCGGTTCTTGCGCGTCGATGTCCCTTATCACAGCCCCTTGATGGCACCCTTACAAGCTGAATTAATTAACGCTTTACAACCGCTCACACCACAACCCGCCAAGATTCCGCTATACTCCACCGTGACAGGGCACATCATTGACGGTTCAGCAATAGATGCCCATTACTGGGCACAAAATATACGAGAACCTGTGCGGTTTGCTGCGACCATTCAAGACATGATTCAAGCAGATTATCATTGCTTCCTCGAAATCGGGGCACATCCTGTCTTATCCACTTATCTGTCTGAAATCTTGAACCACGCAGGGCGTGAAACGGGACGAGTCTTACCCTCATTGCGTCGTAAAGAACCAGAACAGAAAACCTTGCTCAGTAGTTTTGGCAAACTCTACACGGTAGGCTACCCAGTGGATTGGCATCGGTTTTATCCGCAAAACGGTCGTTTTGTAAGGCTACCGGCCTATCCTTGGCAAAAAGAACGGTATTGGCAAGAATCTGAACAGTCTCAACAAGACCGCTTAGGAGAAGGCGCGATTCAACAAGATTGGCTGGGTAAACCAGTTCATCCATTGCTCGGCTGCCCTTTAAAATCAGCTCATGCGATCTGGCATAGCGAGATTGATCTGCAACAACTCACTTATTTGACTGACCATTGTGTTCAAGGCACCATCGTGTATCCAGGTGCAGCCTACGTGGAAATGGCCTTAGCGGCGGCTAAAGAAACCTTTGGGGAAAACACGGTTTATCGTGTTGAGCTACTTGAATTTCAAACCCCCCTCTTCTTGACACAGGAAGACTCGCCACCCCTTCAGTTGACACTTGAGCCAACAAACCAAAATGCTTTTACGATCTATAGCTGGGCCAAAAACACTGAATCTTGGGTAAAACACGCGACGGGTCAGTTAAACCCTGCTCAATCAATTCAGCAGCCTACCGTCGAATTAGAGGAACTGCGTCACCGTTGCTCAACTGAAAGAACACAGTCTGATTGCTATCAGCAATTTTCTCAATTAGGGCTACAATACGGGCCCTATTTTCAAGGGATTGAACAACTTTGGCAAGGTGACAAAGAGGCCGTCAGTCAATTACGCATAGCTGAGGATTTAGAAACCCAAAACTACTTGCTCCATCCCACGATTTTGGATGCCTGCTTTCAGGTTTTGATGGGCACCGTCTCGGTGATTGAAAAAACCTATTTGCCCGTCAAAATCGATCACATTCGGTTTTACGCTCGCCCTGATGGCCCATTGTGGAGTCATGCACAATTGGTAGAACACACTGCCACCCGGATTAAGGGCAATCTGCAACTGCTTGATAACACAGGCAATGTACTAGTCGATATTCAAGGATTACACTGCCACGCCTTAGAACCACTCACCCTCCCAGAAGATGATCTATACGAATATCAATGGCACCTACAACCCCGTCCCCATCAATTCCAGAATCGTGATGTGGATTATTTCCCCTCGCCACGACAACTGGCCAAAACCCTCCAACAAACCATTCGATTGAGCACTCAATTGGAGAGGCCACATTATTACCAAACTATTCGCCCTCAATTGGATGCTTTGTCTACCGCTTACATTCTTGATGCCTTCCATATTCTAGGTTGGCAACCTCACAAACATCAGCGCGTGACAACCGCAAGACTGGTAGAACAATTCGACATTGTCCCACAACATCAGCGTTTATTGGGACGGTTTCTCAACATACTCAGAGAAGACGGTATACTGAATCAGATTGATGATTCACAATGGGAAGTCATCACGCTGCCTACTGACATGCCCCCTTCACAGGCTTTATGGCAAAAACTGTTAGCACAATCTCCAGCTTATCAAGCAGAACTCATGCTAATCGGGCGATGTGGGCAACACTTAGCAAAAGTTTTGCAAGGGCAAGTTGAACCTTTAGAACTCCTCTTTCCACAAGGTGCTTTGACCACCTCTGAGCATCTGTACCAAGATGCACCCTTTTCTCGGCTAAATAATCAAGTCGTTCAAAAAGTGATCTCGGCGATACTGGCACAGTTACCAGCCGGCAGGATAATACGTATTTTAGAAATTGGTGCCGGTACGGGTGGAATGACCGCTTACCTGTTGCCCAAATTGCCTACTGATCGCACTGAATATGTTTTTACAGATGTTTCCGAACAGTTCACCAACCAAGCAAAGCAAAAGTTTCGTCATTACCGTTTCATTCAATATCAACTCTTGGATATTGAAAAAGACCCCACACAGCAAGGATTTGATCCCCATTCGTTTGATCTGATTCTGGCCGCTAACGCCTTACATGCCACTCATGACTTGGATAACACACTGAATCAAGTTAAACAATTGCTCGCCTCACAAGGCTGTCTCATCTTAATGGAATTAACCCATCCCCCCCGTTGGCTTGATCTCGTATTCGGATTGCTCAAGGGATGGTGGCTCTTTTCTGATTTCGATTTACGCCCTGCTCATCCCCTGCTCAGTTCACAACACTGGCAAAATCTATTAACGGCAGTCGGTTTTACCCAAGTAGATCGCCTGTTTGACACAGATAAAGCTGAAGAGGCTGAACAAACTATACTGATAGCCCAAGGGCCAACCATTCAGCAACAAGATGCTCAACCGCCCCTGAAAACAACGGATTATCAACCACACACTTGGCTTATTTTTGCTGATAAACAAGGTATTGGGCAACAATTGGCGACACGTTTTACAGCAGACGAAAAACGCGCCATTCTCATCACACCAGGCGACACCTATCAACGCTTGGATGTCAACCATTTCCAAATTCATCCGGCCCAGCCAGAACAGATGCAGCAACTGATTGAAGTCGTCAGGGCAGAACAGCCCACCGGTTGGCATCTGATTCATTTGTGGGGAATTGACATTGAATCCTTGGAACAAGCCACCACCCTAAATTCAGCACGAGGTGCGCTTAGCGCATTGTATCTCATTCAGGCTTTAGCTCAACTACAGTGGGATCAAGCGCCTCATCTTTGGCTAGTGACGCAAGGCATGCACACCGTAGGCGATCTCAAAGCGATCTCAGTTGCTCAATCGCCTCTCTGGGGTTTGGGACGAGTCCTGATCAATGAACAGCCAAATATAAAAACTCGTCTGCTGGATATCAGTCCCAAATCTACCCCTAAAGAGATTCAGTCGCTCTTTGAAGAATTAGGATCCGACACGCCAGAAGAAGAAATCGCTTTACGAGGCGAAGCCCGCTATGTACATAGACTGATGCGTGTTTCCTTAGCCGAGATTGAGCAAGTTCAAAACCAAATCAATCCGGAGGCCACTCAATCCTACCATCTGACAATATCAGAGCCCAACGAGCAAGCACGCTGGCAAGTCACCAACCGCAAACCACCCGGCTCTGGCGAAGTTGAAATCCAAGTCTGTGCAGCGGCACTGAATTGGAAAGAGATAGCCAAAACAAAGAGTTCAATAACCGATGCCACTTTAGAAGCAAGCTTTTCAGAACCAACACTGGGTTTAGACTGTAGTGGCATCATTACCGCTGTGGGTGAAGGCATCGCCAATTTTAAAATCGGCGATGAAGTCATCGCTTTGGCGCGTCACAGCTTGAGTCGTTACACCACGAGTTCAATCCATTTCGTCATGCCTAAGCCAGCCAAGGCCAATTTTGAAGAAGCCGCAACGCTGAGCATGGGCTACCTAACCGCTTACTATGCGTTGCACGAATTAGCTCGGATTCGTGCAGGTGATCGGATACTGATTCATGCCGCAACAGATGCTGTCGGTTTGGCAGCTATCCAATTGGCCCAACAAGCCGGGGCAACCATTTTTGCCACTGCCGATAACCCAGAAAAACGAAGCTTTCTTCGCAGCTTAGGTCTCAAGCTGGTTATGGATTCACACGAGTTTGCAGATCAGATCAAGACACAGGCGCATGGTGTCGATATTGTCTTAAATTCGTTGCCCGGAAAAGTCCGATCTAAAAGTCTTTCTATACTGAATCCTTACGGCCGTTTTATTGATTGTCAACCGGATATAGAAAATACCCCGTTGAGTTTGCCAGCTTTTCAAAATCAGTCATTTTTCACACTTGATTTTGAACGCATGATACAAGAACGTCCTGAGGTGATTCAGTCAGTATGGTACAAAATCATGCCCTTATTGACTGAAAAAACGCTGCCGAAGCTGCCATACCGTGTCTTTCCTCTCGCAGAGGTTGGCAACGCATTTCGCCACCGAGCCAAACAAATTGGTCTTGCTGTTCTGTCTTTGCAAGAAGCACCAGAGCGCATAATCGCTCCCGTTTCTCAAAAAACAATACGCTGTCGCACAGAGGGCACCTATCTGATTACCGGCGGAATGGGTGGATTTGGCTTAGCGGTAGCTCAGTGGTTGATCAAAAACGGTGCGCGACATCTCGTACTTATGGGGCGCAGCGGGGCAGCATCACCGACTGCTCAGCAAACGATAAACACCTTGGAACAAACCGGTGCTAAAGTGATCATCGCCAAGGCTGATGTGTCACAGTCACAAGACGTTGCCGAAGTACTCAATAACATTGAGCAATCCATGCCCCCCTTGCGCGGCATTATTCACGGTGCGATGGTGCTAGACGATGCGGCGTTGCTACAACTGAATGAGGCACGCATGAACAACGTCATGGCCCCAAAAATCATGGGCGCTTGGCACTTACATACCCAAACCTTAAACATCCCATTAGATTTTTTTGTCCTGTTTTCTTCAGTGTCTTCCACTATTGGCAATCCTGGACAGGGCAATTATGTTGCCGCTAATGCCTTTCTTGATGCCTTAGCGCATTACCGACAGGCCAATCATTTACCTGCACTCACCATTAATTGGGGCACACTAGATGTCGGTTATGTTTCTCAAAATACCGATTTAGTGGAGCGTTTCAATAGCATTGGCATTAAAACCCTGCCCGTACAACAGGCCCTGACTCGACTAGGTGAATTGCTACAACTGAATGCCATTCAAATCCTCGTGACGCGAATGGACTGGCAGCAATTAGCAAATCGATATCCTGTTATAGCTGCTTCACCCCGATTTTATCATTTGGGCAACCCTGCTGATTTGAATCAAGTGCAAGCTGAAGAAAGCCAAGAAGACTCATTTCACAACCTCTTCCTAGCAACCGCGCAGACAGAGCGTCAGTCATTGTTAGAATCGCGGATTAGCGAACACGTCGCTAAGGTACTTGGCACCTCTGCCACTAAACTGAACTTCACAAAACCGATGATCAGTATGGGATTAGACTCTTTAATGGCTGTTGAATTGAGTCACGGCTTTCAAAAGAAACTGGGGGTGGATGTGCCCACGATGAAACTACTCGGCGGAATGAGCATTGCCAAACTGGCAACACTGGTCAATGAACAACTGACAGAGAGGCAATCTGCATTGCTAACGAAACCCATTCAAGATCAACAACATTCCACTTCTATTGATAGGGATAAACATAAACAACAGGCTCCTGAAGAAAAGGAAGCCTATCAAGACGCCGCAAATGAGCGTGATTGGGTGGAGGGTGAATTATGAATTTAGTTACATTTCTAAAAGAACTGTCAGCGCAGGGAGTCGAATTGTGGGCTGAAGGTGAAAAACTGCGCTATCGTGGTCCCAAGGAGGTATTGACAGTCGCACGACTCACTGAGATTAAGCAACGTAAACCAGAAATAGTACAGTTGTTGCAGCAAGACACTGAACTCTTTTCTAAAACGTATCCCCTCTCTCATAATCAGCGTGCCCTGTGGTTCTTATACCAACTCGCCCCAAAAAGTGCTGCCTATAATGTCGCGAATACTGTACGCATACGTTCTGATGTCGATGTTCTCGCATTGCGACGCGCTTTCCACGCGCTAATAGATCGCCATCCCATGTTACGCACCACTTTTACGACACAAAATGGTGAACCTGTTCAAAAGATTCATGCTGAACGTCAACTGTGTTTTGAGGAAAAGGAGGCTTACGGATGCTCTTGGGATGAATTAAAAAAGCAAGTGGTTGAGACATACCAGCGTCCCTTGAATCTGGAAACCGGCCCCGTGTTGCGTGTGACGCTGTTTACCCGTTCAATGCAGGATTATATTTTGTTGTTAACAGGGCACCACATTGTGTTAGATGGCTGGTCAGCTTGGATGATTTTAATAGCAGATTGCCTCTCTTTTTACCAAGCTGAAACATCAGATCATTCAGCCATTCTGCCACCTCTGAAATGGCAATACACAGACTATGTGGTATGGCAAACCAAAATGCTGGAGGGCCCTATTGGAAAACGGTTATGGGCCTATTGGCAAAAACAACTGGCTGGTGACTTGCCCGTACTGCATTTGCCAACAGATAAACCTCGACCACCAGTGCAAGCCTATCGGGGTGATTCATACCCTTTTAAGTTGAATCAATCATTGTTCCAACGCCTCACAGCATTGGCACAGGAAAAAGAAGCAACGCTTTACATGATTCTCTTAGCCACCTTTCAAATGCTGCTTTATCGCTACAGCGGCCAAGACGATATCCTAGTGGGCTCTCCAAGCTCAGGCAGAAATCAGCATGAATTTGCTAAAACGGTGGGTTATTTTGTCAACCCCATCGTTTTACGCGCAAAGCTTTCTGACAATCTGTCGTTCAATGCGTTTTTAACCCAAGTGCGTGATACCGTATTAAACGCGCTTGCACATCAGGATTATCCTTTTTCGTTACTCGTAGAACAATTGCGACCCAATCGCGATCCAAGCTATTCACCTATTTTCCAAGTGATGTTTCTCTTCCAAAAACCACAACAAGTTGAAGAAGATATCATCAAATTGATGTTTCCCCCCCCAGATGAAAGCGAATTTAAAGTGAATTTTGCAGGGCTAGAGCTGGTGCCTTATGAAATGGCACAGCAAGAAGGCCAGTTTGATTTGACGTTAGAAATGATGGAAATTAAAACCTCACTTTTTGGTGTTTTAAAGTATAACACCGATTTGTTTGAGACTGACACGATTATCCGTATGACAGAAGATTTCCAGACTTTGCTGGAAGACATTGTCATCAATCCACAGCAACACATTTCAGATTTCAATATTCAGGGTATCAAAACCATCACAGGCGAAGAACAGCCAACCCTCGCTATTGCCGCAACCTTCACAGCCGAACCGCTTAAAGACAGTCTGGACTTTTGGATATCAACCCTAGCCCTACCGTTTCAGATCAAGTTTTCCCCCTACAATCAGGTTTTCCAGCAATTACTTGATCCCAACAGCCTGCTTTTAAAAGCGGATCAAGGAGATAAAGGGATTAATGTGCTATTGCTGCGCTTTGAAGATTGGGCCCAGTCTGAAAACGAGGCTGATATCAAAAATGAAATAGCGCAAAATCTGCAAGATTTTGTGCCGATTTTGAAATCGGCTGCCAAACAATCGGTTAAACCTTATATCGTCTGTGTTTGTCCAGCATCGCCGTTATTTGCTGATCAGGCCCTTTCTCAACAACTCGAAACCCAGTTAGCCGAACAATTAGCGGATATCAATAACCTCTCTCTCATTACCCCGTCAGAGCTAACCCAAACGTATCCTGTTTCTCAGCTTCATGATCCGCACGCAGAGCAACTCGGCCATATCCCCTATACCCCGACTTTTTTTACCGCGCTTGGCACCCTGATTACCAGAAAACTTCATGCGCTCAAGCGCACGCCCTACAAAGTAATCGTACTAGATTGTGATGGTACACTCTGGCAAGGCGTTTGTGCTGAGGAAGGGCCACTTGGCATTCACATTGAATCATCTCACCAAGCCCTGCAACAGTTCATGCTGGAACAGCAATCAGCCGGGCGACTTTTGTGTTTATGCAGCAAAAATCAAGAAGAAGATGTGTTTGCCGTATTTAAACAGCGCACCGATATGCGCCTCAAACGCGAGCATCTGGTTGCTTGGCGCATTAACTGGCAACCGAAATCAGACAATCTCAAATCTTTAGCGGCAGAACTGAACTTGGGATTGGATAGCTTCATTTTTGTTGATGATAACCCAGTCGAATGTGCCGAAGTGCAAGCCCATTGCCCCGCAGTCACCACAATACAATTACCGAGTGACTTAAATCAGCTTCCCCGATTTATTGAACATATTTGGGCCTTTGATATCTTAAAAACCACTTGGGAAGATCAACAACGCACACAGCTTTATCAGCAAAATCAACAGCGTGAATCTTGGCGTGATCAAACACTGACTTTCACCGATTTCTTAGCGGGCCTCGAATTGGATATTCAGATTTCGCCCATGACATCGTCTCAAGTGAATCGCGTCTCACAATTAACACAACGAACCAATCAATTTAATTTCACCACCATCAGACGAACAGAAGCTGAAATAGGCGAATACGTTGGGGGCAAACACGTTGAGGGCGAACACGTTGGGGGCAAACACGTTGGGGGCGAACACGTTGAGGGCGATAACAAAGAGGGCGATAACAAAGAGGGCGATAACAAAGAGGGCGAACACGTCGGGGGCAAACACGTTGAGGGCGAACACGTAGGTTCGCCCCTACATCAATCTCTGGTTGTGAACGTGAAAGATCGTTTTGGGGATTATGGTTTAGTCGGCCTCATGTTATTTGAATATGACGCGGATGCCCTTATCGTCGATACCTTTCTACTCAGTTGCCGCGCCTTGGGTAGAGGCGTTGAGCATAACATGCTCGCTCAGTTAGGCAAAATCGCCACAGAACGACAGATCAGCCAGATTAAGATACGCTATAACCCGACTTCCAAAAATCAACCGGTACGCGATTTCTTGGAAAGTGTCACTAGCCCCTTGCAACAATCGGTTAAGCCAGGCTGGCACGCATTGCCAGCCGAATACGTGGCCAAATTAACTTATCGGCCTGCCAGTATAGAAAAACCGTCTTCACCAAAATCCCTTTTGATACCGACTGCCAATGAAAAGGCCAGTCAAACTACAAGGATTGGTTATAATAAAGGATTGGATCGTGGGATATCCCTATTTTACAAAATTGCAACAGAGTGCTTTGACGCTGAACAGATTTTAAAAACCATTGAGTCTCAGAAAACTCATCAGAGGCCTAAATTGGTGACCGCTTATGTCGCGCCGCGTAACCCTGTTGAAGACATGTTAGTCGGTATTTTTAAAACCCTCCTCAATATTGAGCAGGTGGGTATTCATGATAATTTCTTCCAATTAGGCGGCCATTCCTTATTGGGGGTTCAAGTGATGTCACGAATACGTGATATCTTTTCGGTAGAATTACCCCTACACTATCTATTTGAATATCCTAACGTGATTGGGTTAAGCGAACAGATTCAATTGGCACAACGCGACAACACAAAATCATTATGCCCCCCAATTCAACCGATTGAACGACAGGGCCCATTACCGCTGTCTTTTCCTCAAGAACGCTTATGGTTTCTCGATCAATTGACACCTGATAACCCCTTCTATAATACACCAGCGGCCGTGCGTTTAGATGGGCATTTAGATATAACCGCCCTTGAACAGAGCATCAGGGCAATCGCCCAACGTCATGAAACCTTGCGAACCTGCTTTAAAACGATTAACGGTAAACCGGTGCTAGTGATTCATCCGCTATCTGTCAATCATTATCAATTTTCAATTATCAATTTACAAAAGCTACCAGAAGAGAAACAATCTGAACAAGTACAACACTTGACTGATATTGAGGCGCAACGTCCCTTTGATATCCAGCAAGGGCCATTATTCCGTACCACCCTGATACAACTGAACGCTGAACAACATGTTTTTTTGATGACGATTCATCATATTATTACTGATGGGTGGTCAATGGGCATTTTAGTCCAAGAATTATCTGCCCTGTCGGAGGCATTTTCAACTGGCAGCCCTTCTCCTCTACCCGAATTACCGATTCAGTATGTCGATTTTGCACAGTGGCAACGTCAATGGTTGACAGGAGAAGTGCTGGCTACACACCTGAATTATTGGCAACAACAGTTAGCAGACGCGCCACCGGTGTTGGAAATACCCAGTGATCATCCACGTCCGCCAGTCCATACTTTCCGGGGGCGCAGCCAATATTTTGAAATTCCCCCCGAATTAACCCAGCAACTCAAAACCTTGAGTCAGCAATCTGGCGTGACACTGTTTATGATCTCACTGGCCGCTTTCGCTATTTTACTGGAACGCTATAGCGGCCAGGAAGATATTCTCATTGGTTCGCCTATCGCCAACCGGACGCGACAAGAAATTGAACCCCTGATAGGTTTGTTTGTGAATATACTCGTTTTACGCCTTGATTTATCAGGGGAACCCACTTTTATTGACTTACTGACTCAGGTACGAGAGGTGACACTAGGCGCTTATGCTCACCAAGATTTGCCTTTTGAAAAACTGGTAGAAGCTTTGCAGCCTGAACGGGATATGAGTCGCAATGCCTTAGTACAAGTCGCCTTAGCTTTTCAAAATGTCCCTCAACCGCCTATCAAACTGATCGATTTCACTATAACCCCTGTGGAATTTGAAGCCGGCACAGTCAGATTTGATTTAGAATTTCACTTGTGGGAAACCGCTGATCAACTTGTCGGGCGTTTTTTCTATTATCAAGACATGTTTGAGGCCGCCACCATTGCGCGGTTATTAAAACATTTTCACACCTTATTGACAGAGATTGTTGCACAGCCTGACAAGCCTATTTCAGAATTATCATTGCTCAGCCAAGCAGAACGACATCAACTATTGCTAGATTGGCATCACAGCACAAGCTACCCAGCCGAACCCTGCATTCATCAAGGGTTTGAAAACCAAGCCGCCCGTACACCCAATCACATTGCCCTAGTGTTTGAAGAACAGTCTGTGACTTATCAGGCATTGAACACCAGAGCCAATCAACTTGCCCACTATTTGCAAACACAAGGGATTCAACCCGATAGGCTGGTTGGCTTATGTGTCGAACGTTCTTTGGAAATGGTGATCGGGCTACTGGGTATTCTCAAAGCGGGCGGAGCCTATCTGCCTTTAGATCCCAGTTCTCCTCCTGAACGGCTGCTTTTTATATTAGAAGATGCGAAAATCACGCTATTGCTCACGCAAGAAGCGTTAGTCACAGAACTGCCAACAACACCCATTGCGCTGATTTGTCTCGATAGCCAGTGGGACATGATTGCTCAGGGCGCTTCAGAGAATCCCTTGAGTGCTGTCAAACCTGACAATGTCGCCTACGTGATTTATACCTCAGGTTCAACCGGCAAACCCAAGGGCGTTGAAGTGTGTCATGCGAATGTGGCGCGTTTATTGACAGCCACTCAAGCTTGGTTTCACTTTAATGAACAAGATATTTGGACCCTATTTCATTCTTATGCCTTTGATTTTTCCGTTTGGGAACTGTGGGGCTCCCTGCTCTATGGCGGTCGCTTAGTCATCGTTCCCTACTGGATAAGCCGCTCACCTGACAGCTTCTACGAATTGCTTGTCAGCCAACAGGTGACGATTCTCAACCAAACCCCATCAGCCTTTCGTCAACTGATTCAGGCCGAAGAACGTGTTGGAAAACCCAATGACAATTTAACGTTACGACAAATCATCTTTGGTGGAGAAGCCCTAGACTTTCAAACCTTAAAACCTTGGTTTGAACGACATGGTGATCAAACGCCCCAATTAGTGAATATGTACGGTATCACCGAAACCACCGTACATGTCACTTATCGTCCACTCACGCAAGCCGATCTCAATTCTCCAGGCAGTCTGATTGGCATACCGATTCCCGATTTACACATTTACATACTGGATCGTCATCGCCAACCAACCCCTATCGGGATTCCAGGAGAATTATACGTCGGCGGTGCCGGCGTGGCTCGCGGCTACCTCAACCGGCCTCAACTCACAACAGAGCGATTTATCAAAAACCCGTTTAGTGATGAACCCAATGCACGTCTCTATAAAACGGGAGACTTGGCGCGTTATTTAGCCGATGGCAGTCTTGAATATTTAGGCCGCATCGATCTACAAGTCAAAATACGGGGTTTTCGTATTGAATTAGGAGAAATTGAAACCGTATTGTTGCAACACACCGCAGTACGAGAAGCAGTAATCACCAGCTCCACAGTTTCAAACGAAGAAGAAAATAAGCGGTTAATGGCTTATGTGGTGCCTGATTTTGATGATCCCAGCCAAATGGCTGATGATGTCGCTGATCAAAGTGAACTCATTAACCAATGGGAAGACGTTTTCGATGAAAACTATGGCCAACCCGATACCGTAGCCGATCCCAGCTTTAATATTGCCGGCTGGAATAGTAGCTATACCGGTTTACCCATCCCGCCAGCAGAAATGCGCGAATGGGTTGACGCCGCCGTCAATGCCATTCTGTCTTTAAAACCCAAGCGTGTTTTGGAAATCGGTTGCGGCACAGGCTTATTGTTATCCCGTATTGCACCGCATAGCCAACAATATTGGGGAACCGATTTTTCCCCCGTCGTCTTGCAACAAGTTGAGCAACTCAAGCATCAAATCAAACCGCTAGAACATGTCAAGCTGTTTCAACGCCCGGCCGATGATTTTAACGATATCGCACCCGGCACTTTTGACACCATTATTCTCAATTCAGTCATTCAGTATTTTCCCAGCATTGACTACCTGATCAAGGTATTAGATCAGGCCATCCAAGTAGTGCAACCCGGTGGCGCTATTTTCCTCGGTGACATTCGTAGTTTACCGCTGCTCAAAGCTTATCATGCTTCTGTTCAAGGCTATCAAGCACCCGATTCGCTCAATCAATCCGCCTTACGGCAACAAGTGCAACAACATATAGCCCAAGAAGTTGAATTAGTCATTGATCCCGCTTTTTTCATAGCCTTAAAACAACATTATCCTCAGTTGAGCACTGTACAAATTCAATTGAAACGAGGTTGTTATCATAATGAACTGAGCCGATTTCGTTATGAAGTGATTTTGCAAGTGGGTGACACCGCGCCGACTGTAGAAATCGCCTGGCAAGATTGGCAAAACCAACCCTTTACATTAGACAGTATTCTGCAACGATTACAAGGAAATCAAGGAAATAGTGAAACGCCCGAAGCTTCAAGAGAAACGCTTCAAGCGGAAACGCAGTCCCCTCAGGGCCAAAGTTTTGGCGTGCGAGGGGTACCCAATGCGCGTCTGGAAACAGAAATCAAAACCTTAGAATGGCTTGCCAACGCCGCGCCCACTGAAACGGTAGGTGAACTACAGGAAACCCTTTCCACACATCAGCCCATCGGCATCGATCCTGAAGACTTATGGCAACTCACAGACAACTCACCTTATGAAGTCATTATCACTTGGAGCGATACCATTGGCTGCTATGATGTCTTATTCAGACATCATCACGATCCATTAGCCATCACCCCTTATCCCATTAGCCCTGAACCCTTTAAAAAACCTTGGCATCAGTACGCCAATAACCCATTACAACAGAAACTGAATCGCAAATTAGTGCCTCAACTACGGCAATATCTACAAGATCAGCTACCTGATTACATGGTACCGGCCGCCTTTGTGATGTTAGAAGTCATCCCCTTAACCGCCAATGGCAAAATTGACTACCGTGCGCTTCAAACCTTAGATATCTCCACCAACAAAGCCGATAAAGAACAAGTAGCACCGCGCACCTCAACTGAAAACCTATTAGCCACGATTTGGGCCGAGGTACTGGGTTTAGAACAAGTCGGTATTCACGACAATTTCTTTGAAAGCGGTGGCGACTCGATCCTCAGTATTCAAATCGTTGCCAGAGCCAATCAAGCCGGATTGCAACTCACACCCCGATTACTCTTTCAACATCAAACGATTGCAGAATTGGCTGAAGTCGCCAGCACAGCCTTGATTCAAGCAGAACAAGGCATAGTCACGGGCCCAGTACTCTTCACACCCATACACCATTGGTTTTTAGAACAAAACGGGCAAGCCGCTCACCACTTCAATCAAGCCGTACTGCTTGCCGGCCCAACCGAACCCAATCGGGCCTGGTTAGCGGAAATCGTGCAACAGTGGCTTAGCCATCACGATATCTTTCGTCTACGATTGACGCGCAATGAATCAGATTGGCAAGCCACACAGATAGACTTAAACTCAGAAGACAGCTTGCCCTTTCAAGTCATCAATTTATCCGAATTGGCAACCCATCAACAGTTCCAGGCCCTAGAAACGGCCGCCAATCAACAACAAGCCAGTCTCAATCTCTCCAAAGGCCCCTTATTGCGCGTCATTTTATTTGAACTCGGCCCCACAACCCCCAGCCGTTTGCTCATCGTCATCCATCATATGGCAATTGACGGCGTATCTTGGCGCATTTTGTTAGAAGAGTTGCAAACCGCCTACCAACAACTCAGCCAAGATGAAGCCATTCAATGGCCAGCCAAAACCACCTCTTTTAAAGCTTGGTCAGAACGGCTCAGCGAATATGCCCAATCGGTGACAGTCACAGCCGAATTAAACCACTGGCTTTCATTTAGCGAGATCACCCCTTTGCCAGTTGACTTCTCCCCAGAGTTAACATCATCCACCGAGTATTCAACGAGCAATACCGTCGCCTCCAGCGCACAAATCACCGTTTCTTTAACGGTTGAAGAAACCCACGCCTTATTGAACGAAGTTCCCTCCGTCTACAATACACAAATCAACGATATACTGCTAACCGCTTTAGTACAGAGTTTGAGCCGCTGGACGACAAACCACGAGCTAGTCATTGATTTAGAAGGGCATGGGCGCGAAGACTTATTTGAAAACAGTGATTTATCACGCACAGTCGGTTGGTTTACCAGTATTTACCCCGTACTGTTAACACTGGATAACGCAAACTCACCCAGCGACACCCTAAAATCCATCAAAGAACAATTGCGTCACATACCTAACCGCGGTATCGGTTATGGGCTATTACGTTACTTAAACCCAAAAACCGCTTGGCAGCTAAAAATGCTCCCTCAACCAGAAATCTCTTTTAACTATCTGGGTCAATTTGATAATCAATTATCAGATGACATACTCTTTAAAATGGCTCAAGAAAACAGTGGTAAAACACATAGCCCATCAGAACAACGTCGTTATTTAATAGAAATCAATGGCTTAATAACCGAAAATCAATTACAACTCGAATGGACTTACAGCCAAAACCGCCATCATCGTGCCACCATTGAACAATTAGCACACGATTTCATAGCGGCCTTACAAACCCTGATTACCCACTGTAAATCACAAAAAACGGGGGACTACACCCCTTCCGACTTCCTCAGTTCAAAATTAAGCCAAAACAGTCTCGACAAACTGATGAAGAAATTAGGCGCGAAATCAAATAAAAAATAACTCAAAGCCAGCCTTCCAACTTTAGTTTGCCATCGTTAAGTACTGAACCATAAATTTTCAGGTATTTTAATAGAAGCTGCCTGTAGAGACGCGATGCTTCGCGTCTCTGCAAAAAACGAGAGACGCTTCGCAGAGCCTACAAAAAACGAGAGACGCGAAGCATCGCGTCTCTACAAAAAACGAGAGACGTGAAGCATCACGTCTCTACAAAAAAACCGAGACGCGAAGCAGAGCAAATCTACAAAAAAACCCTCTACAAAAAACCCGAGACGCGAAGCAGAGCCGACAAAAAACCCGAGACGTGAAGCATCGCGTCTCTACAAAAAACCCGAGACGCGAAGCAGAGCAAATCTACAAAAAAACCCTCTACAAAAAACCCGAGACGCGAAGCAGAGCCGACAAAAAACCCGAGACGCGAAGCAGAGCCGACAAAAAACCCGAGACGCGAAGCAGAGCCGACAAAAAACCCGAAACGCGAAGCATCACGTCTCTACAAAAAACCCGAGACGCGAAGCATCGCGTCTCTACAAAAAAACCGAGACGCGAAGCATCGCGTCTCTACAAAAAAACCCTCTACAAAAAACCCGAGACGCGAAGCATCGCGTCTCTACAAAAAACCCGAGACGCGAAGCATCACGTCTCTACAAAAAACAGGAGACGCTTCGCGGCGCCGACAATGAGTTAGATAAAACTGATTTTCAAGCAAAAGTTGAGGCAAACAAAAACTTTTGCTTGAAAAGGTGGTTCTGGGCTTTCGCCCTGGATTGCCCTTTGCTGTAAAATACCTGTTT
>QNEL01000011.1 GCA_003645185.1 Candidatus Parabeggiatoa sp. nov. 3 | reverse complement strand
CCTAAAGTGTGTTCTCATGTTGGGGCTTGTGGTTTGATGCAGTTAATGCCGCTAACGGCTAAAGAGGTGGGTGTTCGTGATCCTTTTAATGCGTCTCAAAATTTGATGGGGGGTACACGTTATTTACGCAAAATGCTGAATAGAAGGGGGATCAAGGGGAATATTCCGTTGGCATTAGCAGCGTATAATGCGGGGTATGGCAATGTGAAAAAATATGGATATCAAGTGCCGCCTTTTAAAGAAACTCAGAATTATGTTAAGAAGATTATGGGCTATTTTAAATCTCAGTGATAGCGTTTTGGGTATGGGATAGAATGCTGATTGTCGTGATTGTCATGACGAGGCCGGATAACCCCTAACAACTACAGGGATTTGATATAACAATGGATAACCCAAACAACTACAGGGATTTGATATAAGAATGGATAAACCATAACACTGTAATACTCGATGATCAAGTTTTTCCACCTCTTTAATATAACTACAAGATATAACTACAAGATATAACTACAAGGATTGCTTATAAAAAAGGATAAGTTCGTTTTAGAACGTTTAGTTCTAACTTTTATCCAACATTTTTTCAAAAACATTTTAACCTTGATTGATTTGACAAGACGTTTAAGGCTTATGACTGATGTGACGCGCATCAGTTCAATACAGTGTCATTCATGATTACGCTGGAATCCATCCTGGAGTGGAGCGTTTTTCACAGGAATTTCGCGCATTGCTCACATTATGGAATCTGAGTGCGTCACATCAGTTAATTAATCAAATCAGATGACAAATCATCTCAAAGCGACGATCTAATCCTTTATTATAAATAATCCTTGTAGTTATATAGTTATGTAGTTATTAAGCGATGAAAAAAACTTGATCATCGAGTAATACTTCTTTATTGGGTTATCCTTTCTTATATCAAATCCCTGTAGTTATGGTTTGGTAATCAATTTAAAAAGCAGTTGTGCGAATCTAAAGAATAATAAGGCGAGTCCAATTGGTAATATACTGTAGGGTATCCATTGCCCAATCGGTAAGTCTTCTGCTTGAATGCCTAAACCGTAAATCATGGAAACGTATTGTATTCCGCCAATAAACAGTAGCACGCAATAAGCGAGGCATAGTAAAGTCGCTAAAATCGCTAAAACTTGTTGCCCGTTTTTTGGCAATAATCGCGTGATAGCATCAATACCGATATGCGCGCCGACGCGCACGCCGTAAGACATGCCCAATAAGACTAACCAAGCAAATAAATAAGTGGTTAATTCTAAGGCCCATACGAATCCGCCATTAAAAAAATAACGGGCTACGACTTGATAAAAAGTGATCAACGTCATCGCGGCTAGGAGTAGGGCAATTAAACTTTCTTCTAATTTATTCAATAATTGTGTCACTTTGTGGTACTCCGGTGTATCGTAGCCCACCATCCTATACTTTTGGCAACCCCAGGTTGCCACCTGGGGCTATTCACGTTCAACCCCTTCGGGGTTGTGTATTTTAATTTTTTTATGATCAATTTTGTACGTAATGCTTGTGGAAAACTAAAAGCTAAAAGTTGGTGTGCCCGCGTGCAGTATAGCTAACAACAATCAGAAGTCGTTTCTTCCCTCGCTTGAGTCTCATCAAAAGGAATAGGGGTACCTTCAAAAATACCGTAGTGTGTTTTCCAATTTCCTATAAACTCGAAATGGGGTTTAAAGCGCGTTTCATGCAACATCCGGTAGGTATTGCCACAAACAGGGAAGACTTTACCCGTTTCAATCAGATGATGTTTATCTAATTTAAACACTTGTTCATGGTGCGAAATCGTGCCTTTGTAAATAACAGCCTGTCCATAGTCTTCATTACCCGATTCTAAATCGGGTAATTTAAACAAACGATACGTGGCTGAAAAACAACGGATGCTACCCATCAAGGCGATAATCTCTGGGTTGTCAATTTTAAGTGGACGATCCTCGACTAAACGCGGCTCAATAAAGCCGATTTGCTTTGCGAGATTGAGAAAATCGTTCCAATACAAGGCACCGCTTAAACATTCACCGTACAACACGGGATCTTTGACTAACACACTAGGCACACGTCGATCCGCATAAACATCGGAGAAATACACTTCACCGCCCGGTTTTAATACCCGATAGGCTTCACGCAATACGGCTTCTTTATCTGGTGATAGATTGATCACGCAGTTAGAAACGATAATGTCAAAACTGTTATCGGCGAGTTCAAGTTCATCTAAGCGTTCAATGTAGCCGTGTTTAAATTCAACATTAGGCTTGTTATAACCATATTGTTGTGTGTGATAGTCAACATATTGTTCAGCCACTTTCAATTGTTCAGGTGTCATATCGACACCTACGACGTAACCGTTTTCGCCTACTAGGCGCGATAAGACATAACAATCACGCCCTGAACCAGAACCGAGATCTAAAATACGCCGAGCTTCCAATTCCTCTGGCGCGACTAATCCACAGCCATAATAACGCGCCAAGACTTCATTATGAACATCAGCAAGCGCGTTTTTGATATGTTGTGGTATTTGTGTATCGGTACAACAGGCATCCGTTTTTAAATCCTGTGAACCTTGTAAGGTTTTGCCATAATATTCTTTTACGGCATAGTATTTTTCAACAGGTTGAATTGATATATTTGTCATTGTTTTTGCCATAATTGTTATATCGCTTTTCAAATCAGCATTTGATTCACAAACTCAAGACAAACTGAAGTTTGTAAGTCGCCAAAAATTTTCAGGTATTTTGTAGGGGGCCGGTAACGGGCCGCCTCGATCCCACCATTTAAGCTTAAGGTGGGCAACAAAAAGACGTTACCCACCCTACATTGATAATTGATAACTGATAACTGATAACTGATAACGGTTGACAATTTATGATAGAAAGCCATAAAATGCGAAGTTTTTTATCAACTTGAGCCAATTGTAAACTTAATTATGAAAAGAACTTTCCAACCCAGTAATATTGTACGCAAACGTCGTCATGGTTTCAGATCCAGAATGAGCACGAAAAATGGACGAAAAATTCTTAACGCTCGACGTGCTAAAGGGCGTAAACGTCTGAGTGCTTGATAATCTTATGAACAACGCATCCTTCCCTTTTACACGAGAGCAACGTTTGCTCAAACATAAACAATATAAGTTAGTTTTTGATAAACCTTGTAAATCAAGTGATCAATATCTAACCGTGTTAGCAAGAACTAATGGAGTGCCACAGGCCCGTTTAGGATTGGCTATTGCCAAAAAACGTGTCAAGCAAGCTGTGGAGAGAAATCGCATTAAACGCTTAATTCGTGAGAGTTTTCGCCATCATCAATCGTGTTTAGCGGGATTGGATTGCGTCGTTTTGGCAAAAACGGGTATTGAGCAAGTCAATAATCGTACCCTGCTGCACTCATTAGCAAAGCATTGGCTTAAATTATCACGTCGATGCAAAACATCCTAATTTGATGCAAAAAATTCTCATTTTATTTATACGGGGTTATCAGTTGTTGATCAGTCCTTGGTTAGGCTCGCATTGTCGTTTCTATCCCAGTTGTTCTGAATATGCACTGATTGCCATTCAAACACACGGGGTTTTATACGGCCTCGTGTTAAGTATTAAACGACTATTTCGTTGTCACCCGTGGCATCCTGGCGGATTTGATCCCGTTCCAGATCGAAGGAAAACAGATAAACATGGATAATTTTAGATTGATTCTGCTCGCCGCTTTAGCCCTTGTTTTAGTAATGTTATATCAAGCTTGGCAATTAGATTATGGTTCTTTACCCCCCGCCAGCACACCGATTACAGAAACGCCCGAGACACCCACACATCCCTCAAAAGATTCTGAATTTTCTGAATTACCGAAAAGTCAAAAGCAACAAAGCAGTGCCTTTGAATTACCCCAAGATCAAGCTAAGCGGCTCTTGTCAAGCTCTTCACGTATTCAAGTTGAGACGGATACGCTACGTCTTGAAATTGATACCCAAGGGGGTGATCTGCGGCTGCTTGATTTGCGTGATTATCCGGTCAGGGTGGAAACACCTGATGAACTGTTTCGCTTAATGAATGATCAATTGCCGAATCTGTTTGTCGCTCAATCCGGTTTATTGTCCCAACAAAACGCGCCGACACATCAAGTGATGTATCAAAGCGAGCAATTGAATTATCGTCTCAGTGATGGTATGGACTCTTTGGAAGTCAAACTACACTGGCGTGATGATAGCGGCATCAAAGTGAGTAAAATTTACACTTTTCAACGCGGAAGCTATGTCATTGATTTAAAACATGTTGTTGAAAATAACACGGATGAACCTTGGCACGGTGGGTTATACGGACAATTTCAACGCACGGAAGTCGATTTAGGAGAATCTCGTTTTCTTTACACTTATCTGGGCGGTGCGGTTTCCAGTCCTGAACAGCGTTACGAAAAAATTCCCTTTAATGAGATGCTGGATAATGAATTGGGCCTACGTCCCGGTTGGGCCAACGGCTGGGCCGCGATGCTTCAGCATTATTTTGTTTCTGCCTGGATACCGGAGCGGGATCAACCCTATCAGTATTCTACGGCCGTTTTTTCAGACAATCGTTATGCCCTACGACTTGTTGGGCCTTCCCAAACGGTTGAGCCTAATAGTCAACACGTTTTTGGGATAAGCTTGTACGCTGGGCCTAAATTGCAAGATAAACTAGCCGCCCTGTCACCCGGATTGGATTTGACAGTCGATTATGGTTGGCTTTGGTTTATTGCCCAACCTTTGTTTTGGATGTTAAAGCTTATTCATCAATGGATTGGTAATTGGGGTTGGGCGATTATTATTTTAACCATGATGATCAAGTTGGCATTTTTCCATTTGTCAGCAACCAGTTACAAATCTATGGCGAATATGCGCCGCCTACAGCCGCGTCTCGTCTCACTCAAAGAACGCTATGGCGATGATAAAGCGCGCATGAATCAAGCGATGATGGATTTGTATAAAAAGGAAAAAATCAATCCTCTTGGAGGATGCTTACCCATTGTCGTTCAAATTCCTGTTTTTATTGCACTGTATTGGGTGCTGTTAGAAAGCGTTGAATTACGCCAAGCCTCATTTATTTTCTGGTTAAATGATTTATCAATTCCTGATCCCTATTTTGTGTTACCCCTGATTATGGGGGCAACGATGTTGGTGCAGCATTACCTCAATCCTGCCCCGATTGATCCGGTGCAACAAAAAGTGATGTTAGTTTTACCCCTCGTGTTTACAGTGTTTTTTGCCTTTTTCCCATCAGGTTTAGTACTCTATTGGGTTGTCAATAACTTTTTGTCGATTACTCAACAATGGGTGATTACGAAGAAAATCGCTGGGAAGGTTTAGAGAAATAGAACGCTGATTATCATGATCTGACTGATTGCCACTGATTATAAAAAATAGAACGCTGATTATCATGATCTGACTGATTGACACTGATTAAAAAAATCAGAGGAAAATCAGTCAAATCAGCGTTCTATCTCAACTCAAATCTATCTGCCACAATTGTTTGCAAGTCACACTACCCCTCTTCCCCTTTCCCTTTTTCAATACGCCGGTAACGTAAAATAAAACAAACTACCTTTGGTACTTTTATCCACGCCGGCTTCCCCTCCCATCTTATCTAGTAAGTGTTGCAGCGGCGATAAATCAGAACCCTTTTCTTTAGCCTGTACTTGCGGTAGATGAGGAGGGGTCAATAGCTTATCGATCTCAATCTTTGTGAGGCCTTGATCATTATCGCGTATCCAAAAACGGACTTTGTCATGAGGAACAGGCGTTGCCCCCAATTCTAAATTGGGCAGCGATCCAGCATACTTTAAAGCATTACTGATGTAACTGATCCAAATGGCTTCTAGCCATGATCTGACACCGGGTACACTTGGCCAAATGGTAGCTAACTTGACTTTAGCTTGGTACTGTTTTATCAGATAAGCTAAGCGTTGTTCTACAACCAAGGTGACGATGTCGGACATTTCGACAAGTGCCGATTCGACTTTCTCTTGTTTTTCTATTCCGATTAACAAGAGTAAGTTATCAACAATATTAAAAGCCTCTTGTCCCGCTTCCCCAAGTTGTTGTAGCGTTTTTGTTGATATATCCTTCTTTAGGGAATAACTTTTCTCTACCAGAGTGCTAAGCGTAATAATCCTTTTCAAAGGGCTTTTTAAATCTTGGGTAATGGCACGAGTAACCGTTTCAAGTGCGGCATTACTTTTTTTGAGTTCAGCCTGGCAGTTTTTCAGGCCGTCGCCGCTATTGTCTTCCAACTTTCGAGTATGTTGCTGCAATAATTGGTTAATTTTGTGTCGAGCATCTTCTTGCTTTTGACTACGGCTGATTTCATCTTTCAACAATTGGTTTTGCACTTTCAATTCCTGTTGCAGTTTGATAATCGACAGGTGAGCATTGACACGCGCTAACAATTCGTCATACTGAAAAGGTTTCGTAATGTAATCGGCAGCGCCTGATTCAAAACCTTTAATCTTGTCAACTGTATCACTCAGGGCAGTCATAAAAATAACGGGAATGTCAAGCGTGTTTTTTTGAGCTTTCAGTCGTTGACAAACCTCAAAACCTGATATGCCAGGTGGCATCATGACATCCAACAGTATCAAATCAGGGCTGGCATGTTGAGTGATTTGAAGACATTCTTCACCATTTTGAGCCACTAAGACTTTAAAATTCTGTCGTCTCAAAAGCGCCAACAAAATGTTTAAGTTGTCAGGCTGATCATCGACGATCAAGATCGTATTTTTAACACTTTTATCATTCATAGAGCATTTGTATTCTGGTCAAATTGGTCAAATAAAAAGAGTTGACATTAAAATCAGGGCAACCACAAGGGATTGCCCCTACAAGCCAATCCCACGCGCAAGCCATTTTGCCGGAGAAAAGATTTAAATCATTTGTAACAAAATTTTGGCTCACGCAGAGAATGAGAGAAGAACCTCTGCGCCTCTGCGGCTCTGCGTGAGCCTAAAAAAATTAAGGGTAACCACAAGGGCTTGCCCCTACTGATGTATTTGCATGCAAAACATTAATACGCGGGTAAAATGAAATAAAAGAGACTACCTTTACCTTTTTGACTTTCCACACCCACTTCTCCGCCAAGTTGTTTTACAAGATGTTGTACCATTGATAAACCAAACCCGCCCTCTTTAATCTCAAGTTGGTGCAGCTGAAAATTAAAGGGTGTTGTAAACAATTGATCTTGCTCTTTTTGAGTGAGTCCTTCACCCTTGTCGCGTATCCAAAAACGTACCCGGTCGGGAGGACTCGGGTTGGCACCCAGTTCTAAATGGGGCGGTTTACCCCCATACTTTAAAGCATTACTGATATAATTCATCCAAATTTCTTCAAGCCACAGCCTGACACCAGGTACTGTGGGCCAAATCTCGGCTAATTTGATTTGAGCTTGAGAGTGCTTAATCAGGATCGCTAGGCGCTTTTCTATAACGATGCTAACAATATCAGACATCTCTAACAGTTCCAATTTGACTTCTTCCTCTCGAAATAACCCAGCTAATAAGAGTAAAGCATCAACGGTATTATCTGCTTGTTGTCCCGTTTCTTGCAGTTTTTTGAGCGTTTTAAAAGACTGAGTATCCAGTCGTAGTGCCCTAGTTGGGGAACTCTCTTTTTCTAAGCGAATGCTGTCAGTGATAATGCTATTTAAGGGCGTTTTTAAATCGTTAGCCACGGTACGGATAAAAAGAGCAAGCGCCCTCTGGCACTTTTCTAGTTCTGTACCTTCATCTTGTGACAGGAGAGTATGCTTTAATAATTGCTGAGTTTGTTGTCGGGCCATTTCTAGCTTTTGACTACGGCCGATTTCATCTTTCAACAACTTGTTTTGCGCTTCCAATTTCCGTTGTAGTTTACGAATCGACAGGTGAGCATTGACACGCGCGAACAATTCGTCATACTGAAAAGGTTTGGTAATGTAATCTGCCCCCCCTAATTCAAACCCTTTCAGCTTATTTATGTTATCGTTCAGTGCCGTCATAAAAAGAACGGGAATGTTGCGTGTGCTTTCAACAGATTTGAGTTGCTGGCAGACTTCAAAACCTGATATTCCCCCCGGCATCATGATATCGAGTAGTATCAAATCAGGCTGTCTATCTTGAGTCATTTGAATGGCGAGTTTACCATTGTCTGCCAGTAAGACATTAAAACCCTTTTGTTTGAGAAACTGCAACAAAATTTCACCTGTGACTCTCACGTCATCGACAACTAAGATAGTCTCTGACGACTTGCTGTTATTCATGGTAACGACTCCTGTTTTGAAGTTTGATTTTGAACAAATTTTCCTCCTTTACAAAACGGGAGGATTGACAATAAGGTATATCATTGATAAATAAGTACTGAACCAGAAATTTTCAGGTATTTTAGAAGAAGCAACCAGAAATAGGGCAACCACAAGGGATTGCCCCTACATGACATTGCGTAGGGGCAATCCCTTGTGGTTGCCCTTTGCGGTAAAATACCTGTTTATTTGTGCTTCAGTACTTAGTGATTAAATAGTCATTTTTTAGATGTTATTTATAACGCAAGAGACGCAAGAGACGCAAGAGACGCATAGATTTCTCTTGAAAGAGAACTTCTTTAGCGTCTTTCGCATCTTTAGCGTTTATTTCTAGGCTCGAAGCGAAAGCGAAACCCGTTGCATTCTTGATATATCAATTCAACAATTCAACAGGATCAATTTTAGAAGCAAAGAAAGCGGCAATACTAACCACAAGCGTCGTTACTGAAACCACTATCAGGAACACGATGGAAAAAGCCGATAAGTCTAAATCCATGGCATTGACAATCGTCGCAAATTCGGTGGCATCTTGTCCGGTTGAGAATTGCAAATAATAGCTGGTGGCTTCCAAAACGCCCCAACCTACACCCAGAGCCAGAATAGAAGCCAAGAGCGTTAATAAGACAGACTCACAAACCAGCAGTAAGCCAACAAATAATTTTGAATGGCCTAATATAAACAATTGTGCCATTTGTCGCCGTCGCTTATCAATATTAATTTTGGCTAAGGCAGCAACCGCAAGTATAATAAAAATAACCGACAGCCAAAGCGTTAACTGAAATAAGGTGGTAAACCGTTGATCCTGTCGTTTTAATTTATCAATCGCATAAATGTTATATTGAACCTTGTAACCATTGGGCAAAATGTTTTCTAATGCGCCATGTAACTGAGGGACTTCTTCCACGCTATTGGCATACAAGAGAATTTCATCGTAATCAATACGCTGTTGTTGCGTCGTGGGGTAGAATATCGGCGCTGCATCATTGTCAGACTTAAAAATGGCTGTACCTTCTTTCACATTCTGTAACCGAAATACGATTTCTGGCTTGGTATAAAAAGGGCAATCCATGCCTTTAGAACATTGGTAATAGCTGGTGATAAAAGCCGGTAGTTTTGACTTACCAGAATCGCCGGCTACCCGTAAATTCAGACTACCTAACGGAATATTAACATCATAAGGCGCGACGATTTCAATACCGTTTTCCGAGAGGCCATCCGTCCAGAAATCCAATTTTCTGCCGCCCCATTGATCCGTCATTTCTACAATTCCTGGCAACAAATCATACGAGTCTGGGCTAATCCCAGACAACATAATCTTCTTGAAACCAAGAGATTGAGATTGAATTAACAAGTCAACTTCCACAGAAACTTGACTGGTCACAATGGCATACGGACAGGCCTGTAAATGATGGTAAAGTCGCTGTTCGCAATTGCCTTTTGTAGGCTCAACACGCCCGTTTAATTCATTAATTTGTGTGAGCGTTACTTGAACTCGATTAATCGAATCAACCTGATTTGGAAGTGTTTCCAGTTGGAAATTTTCGGCCCTCAGTCTTTTAGTGATTTTCTGCTGCTGCGCTTCATCACACTGCTCATTTGATAATTCGAGAAGACAGTGCCTGGTTTCAAACTTGGGTAAGCTGTATTGAATTTGCTCTGGCACGAGAGGTAATCCCACTTCCTCGCATCCCAAACCAATCGAATACCTTTTTAAGCATATGCCAAGCTGTTCACTGGCGGAAATTTTACGCCCTGGCATGGTTTGGCGAGCGACAACCTTAAATTCAGCCGTCAAAGGAATATCATTGATCGCTAAGATCAGTGGTTCTCCATTAAATTTTGAATCGTTTTTGGTCCAAAGTCTGTGCCACTCTTCAGCACCATAAAGTATTTCACCCAAATGATCAGAAACAACGAGATCAAACAGTCCAAAACTAGACGGTATTTTCGGTCTGATCAGTAGGGATGCGGTTCTTGGATCATCAGGCACTAAGGTTTGTAGGGTTTGAATTTGTGCATCCTGCGGGCCTTCAACCATAATAACCGATTTCATATTTCCAACAATCTGATGGGGATATTTTGTTCTTAAATCACGCACAAATTTCTTGTTCAAAGGGACATTATCCACTTGTTGGATCGTGATTTCTCGGGCATTATTTTCCTTTTCCACTTGTTCTTTAACCGCGACATAAACGCGGTTTTTAATCGATCCCAATATTAATGGGGTAGAAAACAAGGCTGCAATAACCAAGATCACAACGAAACTGTAGGCCCAACGCACCTTCAAGCCTTGTATTAACAATTTTTTAAAACGAGTAAAGCGATTCATATATATATTCCATTTTCAAAATTATAAACGAATAATTAATAAATGTATTTCACGCGCTACGTTGCGCTCCGCTTCACCGCGCGCGTGAACCGAAGGTGGGCTACGCTAAATGGTGGGTAACGTCTTTTTGTTGCCCACCTTAAGCTTATAAACGAATAATAAATGTATTTCACGCGCGCGGTGAAGCGAAGCGCAACGTAGCGCGTGAACCGAAGGTGGGCTACGCTAAATGGTGGGTAACGTCTTTTTGTTGCTGATTAAGGAAAAAAGACTCTAGGCACATAGAAATGCGGCATTTTTCCAAAATGATGAAGATTTTTGGGATTGCCTATAAATTCCCCTAACACCTTCACTTTCTCTTTGAGAATCGTGTTGATTCTTCTATAATCATCTGGTTTCCAAGTGTTGACTTCCCGTGCTGTGAAAGTCAGCAAATCCGTTCTGAAAGGCAAAATCTTCGCTTTTTCCAATGTACTGTTCAAGGTTTCTCCAGAACGAAACAGTCGATTAGCTGGCATTCTGGTTTGGGCTGCAAGTACATGCCGAATGCTACGAATGAATGCCAAACCACCATCCTGAGAACCAATAAGCGCCGCTTCTGCAAAACTGCCTAAGGTATTAATGAGTGTTTTTAAACTAAATTTATCCATAAAAATAAATTCGTCTACTGCCAATTGGTTTTGGATTTCCTGCGGTATCCACCCTTTCACAAATTCAGGCACTACAGCATTGGCATCAAGCGTGTTTGGCAATCTGGCCTGAATAATCAAGGTTTCGTATTGCGTCAGGTTGTATTTTTTTAAAAAATCATGATCATCCTGTAAATCAATATGCCTTTGTTCTGGTTTTCCCGATCTGCTTTTCCTCTTGTTGTCTACCATACTCTGTGCAATGGTTAACATCCGCCATTCATCAGTCAGTGCTGTAGACAAATTGTCTTTGAATTTTTGGATATTATCCTTCTCCAGAGGAATAGTGTAGTAGCGCCCCTTGTTTTTCAAAGCCGTATCCAATGCCAGTCTCTTAAAATCTCTGTCATCACGACCCAGTTTAAAAGTGATGAGGCGTATATTTTTCTTCAAGGCCCGCTTATTGATAAGGTAAACACTCAATCTCATCGGATTGTTTCGATCATAAACGGGATAAGGCGGTTCATCTCCTATTAAAATAATGGATTTAAAATGGTTACTTTCCCATGATGTACTACTTATGGCACGGTTTAAACCATCCAATACGGCTTCATATTGTTGTTTACCAGAACAACTCTCATCGGCCTCTGAGGCTAATGCCTTGATCACGTCATTAACGTTTTCAGTTAAGTGCTGTCCCCACTTAGTCAAATAATTTCTCTTGCAGGCATTAAGTTGAGCAGCACGACGAGCAACGCGACTTCGATAAAAAAGTACCCCGATACGGAGAGAGAACTCTTTGATTTGGCCATTGACAGATTCTTGAATTTTTTTTATAAAGGCTTGTAAGACTTCTTTTGTCTGGACAAAATATTCTCCCATATGTCGGTTACTATCAACTACAAAAACAATATCATAGCCAAGGCTATTTTTTGGACGGTGCCGCCGTTTCGATGAAGCAGGCGCGGCGACACTGACGGTGCGATCCTGTTCGTAAACACGGATAAATCCACCTTCATAATTTCTTCTGATCTTTTTAAATACTGGTATCAACAGTTGAAAATCGGTATCAGAAGTAAAGCGGTTGGGCTCTGAACCTAAAACTTGACAGCCACGAGAGACTCGCCCGTATTTGCCAAATAGTCTGGCACAATGTCTCTTATCAAATATCTTGGCGAGTTTGCGCCCAGATTGAGGTTCCAGTTTGATCATCTGTAGGGTATTCCATTCGACAAATGAGTTGGTATCCAACCACCCATCTGGATGATCGGTGTAAGGCTGTTTGGAAACGGGCACGCGCAGATGATGCGATTTTTTTCTATAATAGAGCCGTTGTCTTGTTGATTTAGATTTAAGTAAAAAATAGAGTTGCATAAATTCTACTTTCTTTCCATAAGGCCCGTTTTTCCTCTTGAACAACTTGGCATCGTGTTTGATGATGACTGCCTTTTTCTGAACATTTTCAGGCGTTTTGTCAGGTTCATAAGATGATGATGCGGTTGCTGTGCCCGTTACAAATAATAATAGTATTGCCACTAGGGTTATCAGTTGGCTTTTGCTTAGAGATGACATAAGAGAAATAGGGAGTTGCATCATTTTAATTCTTTCCACTTTTTATCCGAGATAAACTAAGATGATTATGCGATGTGGATGATTGTGTCAAATAGAACGCTGATTTAACTGATTATCCTGATTCACGCTGATTAGATTAAGATTAATTATCAGTGTTAATCAGTTTCATCATGATAATCCGCGTTCTATTGGATTATGTGTACCGACTGACAACCTAAAATAGAGAACATTGATTTAACTGATTGTCCTAAAATTTTAGGGAAAATATCTTTTAGGCACATATAAATAAGGCACATCTTCAAACAAACGCAAATGATTTGGATTAGTTGAAAATTCACGTAAAACACGCAATTTGTCATTCAAGGATTGATTGAGTTTTTCGTAATCAACCGGTTTCCAAGTATTGACTTCTTGTGGCGTAAATAACAGTAGTTCTGTTTTAAAGGGTAAAAGAGCCGCTTTTTTAAGTAGATCACCTAGTGTTTCATTTCCGGCAAAAATATCTTGCGTTTTCATTTTTAAGTGAGTTGCCAAGGTTTGACGCACTGCACTTAAAAAAGCTTCTGCGCCATCAACCATGCCTGCCTCTGCCGCCGTTAAAATGCCCTCAATAATCAGGATACGCAACTTGAGATCGATTTTCCTCATAAAAATATATTCCCCAAAAGCCAATTTGTCTTTGACTTTGCGAGGTACCCAACCAGTCACAAAATGACTATCGTTTTGCTTTGACGCTTTTATTTGCTCAAGTTGCGCCATAATTATGGGTAATTCATATTCAGTGAGATCGGGTGAGAAGTCAATTTGTTCGGAATTGATAGACAGTGCTAAGGTTTTATTAAACAATTCCCATTCAGTCGTTAAGGCATCCATTAAGTCTGTTTCAAATTGCTGAAGATTGGCACGATTGATATGGCGAAATCGGCCGGTCAAGTGTTCATTTCTCTCTAAAGCGAAGGCCTCAAATGCTTCCAAATCTTCATCCACTTCAGAACCGATTTTAAAGGTTAAAAATCGAATAGATTTATCATCGGCTAACGCATTCAGGGATGAAACGGTAAAATTCATGGGATTTTTGTCAAAATTGGGTGGGGCATCGCCGATTAAGAGAATGGTTTTAAAGTGAGGCGGGTTCCACTGGGTATCAACAATAGCACGATAGAGGCCATCAAAAACGGCTTCTGGAAAATCCTCACTGTCACATTCAGTCGCTTTTGCATTATCCAAGGCAGAAAAGACTTTTTCTATGTTTGGTGTTAAGGATTGTGCCCAATGGGTAAGGTATCCAATATCACACAAATGCCAAAATTGACGATCACGATAAAAAAGCAGTCCAATATTGAGCGGGGTAGCCACTTCGGTTTGCATGAAGTCTTGGATGACTTGAATAAATGATTGAAGTACACGCAAGGTTGGCTGAAAATAGTCTCCCATAGAATATGTCGAATCAACCACTAAAACTAAATCATAACCCGAAATCCTTCTCCTCCCTGTTCCGCCTGATGCTGTTTCGTCGGGGAGTGGAATACGAATAAATCCGCCATGATAAGTTTCAGCTTGGCGCTGAAAAATGGGAATCAATAATCTGGATTGTGGGTTTTGGGGCGGCTCTTCTCCCAAGAGTTGACAGTCGTCAGTTGTTGTCTTTCCTAGCCTACCAAATTCTTCAGCACAGGCTTGAGTCGCATAGATTTTCACACGCTCGCGCCCTGCCACCGGTTCAAAATTGATCATTTGTACAGTATGCCATTCGACATAAGCCTCCTTTTCTAACCAACCATCAGGCTGTGTCTTGATTTTAGAAAACTTTTTTAAGACAGGTACGCGATTATTTTTTTCCGGAGTCATCAGAAAGTATAATTGTATAAAAGGGGCCTCTTCGCTTTCTTGAGAAGTGTCCGATTTAAACAATTTGGCATTCTGTTTGACAATCAAGGCTTTTTTAGGAATATTTTCGTTTGTTTGAACGATCTGAAATGCTTGGGCATGAACAAGATTGCTGATAAGACTTAACGCTATCAAAATGGCATAAATGCCATGGGTTATGTTATGACTTTTGGATTTCTGATTTTGGATTAATAACATGGTTAATTAATTTATAGCACATGAGGGGTAACCACAATGGATTACCCCTACAAGAACCTATTGTATGTAGGGGCAATCCATCGTGGTTGCCCTCAATGTGTTGATAATTGATAATGAGATCATTGTTCAGATCAGTGTTCTAATCGTAACAGGCGTTGGTTGCGTCCATGAAGTTTTCCTTCCTCATGTACTTTAAAAAAGCTAAGCACATTTAACATTTCCATAAAAGGGGTGTCGTGTGAAACAACAATAAGAGTTCTATCTTTTCGGTATTCTTTGATAAAATCGGCTACTCTTTGACGGTTACTTTGATCCAAATTATTAGTGGGTTCATCCATAAAAACAATATTTTGCTTAGCCCCAAAAGCCCGAATAATACCAAGACGCTGCGTTTGTCCACCTGATAATTTCCACACTTGAGCCTGCTTGATATCATCCCACTCTTTTTGATCAAAAACGGCTAAGGCCATTTCTTCCGTCTTTTTACCCAATCCTATCTCAAGATTTTCTTTGACAGTGAGTGCTTCTACCAACTCAGGTTTTTGAAATGAAAAACCAATTTTTCCCCAAAAGTGAGGTTTAGCGGCTTTTCGCCATTTAGCCTGAGTCACTTTGATCGTTTCATAAGACTCTTCTGTTGTGAGTGCATATTGGATGACACCCTTATGAAAACGACGTAATGCTGCGAGTAATGTCAAAATGGTTGATTTACCAGAACCACTTATTCCCTGAATACAATAGGTGTTATGGGATAATATCGTGATATCTTTTGGTATGCAATAAATATACTTATCATCTTTAGGATAAGAAAATTCGACTTGTTCTAAAATCTCTATCGTTTTCATTTTTTCAATTTTTCAATTTTCAATCTTTTTCATCAATCTTTTTCTTTACGGCGTACACAGAGGAACACAGAGTTTCACTTGACTGAGTTTCAGTTCGATTTGAGTCAACCTTAGAATGGTGGGCAACAAACACACGTTACCCACCCTACATAGAAGAATGGTGGGCAACAAACACACGTTACCCACCAGAAGTTTACCACCATCTTAAGCGATAAGGTATCCATTGAGTGCTATGTCCATCAAAGATGATGAGTCCATTGTTCTCATAAGCTTGCTTAAGAAACTCGCTTAGTTTACTACATTCTTCATTTTTGCCATTAACAATGAGTAATTGACACGCGCCTTGTTCATTGAAATTGACTCGAATTTCCATACCGACTAACAAATAAGGTGGCATGGGTTGCCAATTACCAGCCGGTTTAGAATCCGGCACATGGGCTTGCACCGATCCTTGACACAGGAATAGTGCTGTCAAAGTGCCTATCAATAGGCGTTTGATATTGCAAACGAATTTATTTTCGATGTCTGTCATAATATTACCTCTATCATCACTTACTTTAAAACGCCAAAACCACAAAATTCGGAATTGGTTATGTTTTAGGAGCAAGTTCCCTGAGGTGATAAACCATCTACCACCCTTGTCAAAAACCGAATCAAAATATTTCTTGCACCATGTATATCCCGGTTCACTCTTTTGCCTTGGAAAAGAATTGAAGCTTTCCCGCCCAAGCACTTCAGAATAGAACCATCCCACAAGGTTTTAGAAGTTTTAAAGGTGTTATAACCTATCTAACTTCTGCTAATTATTAATTAGCCGCCTGTTAGTTCCATACAATACTATTAAATACTATTGGTTAGGTAACTATCTTGATCTGATCAACATTG
This sequence comes from Candidatus Parabeggiatoa sp. nov. 3, assembly GCA_003645185.1. Lineage (GTDB taxonomy): Bacteria > Pseudomonadota > Gammaproteobacteria > Beggiatoales > Beggiatoaceae > Parabeggiatoa. The sequence goes on along the minus strand of QNEL01000011.1, from coordinate 20,494 downwards.
ATTTTCAACACTGATTTTTTTAATTAATGATTAAGACTCATTAATCAGCGCCTATCCGAATTAATTGATAACTGTTCACTGATAACTGTTCACTGATAACTGATGTTAAACTAAGCCCCCTACGTCACCGTAAAGGACTCGTCTTCAGAACCGTGCGTGAGACTGATCCCGAACACGGCGTATTGAACAACTATTATTATTTGACTGTATTCCACTCGCCTATATTAAGGATTGCTTTATTAGTCTTCTTAACATCTTCAAGTGTTTTTGTATCATGACAATGTCCATGCAAAAGTTGTAGATTCGTGTAGACATTAACTTGCTTGAAATCATGATACTCTACAGCCTTTGCAATACTATTCTCTAAACGCCTCGTATATCTCCTGACAGCTTTCCAATCTATATCCTGCCATTCAATATCGTCATAAGCTTCATTTCTATTCCGAAACTGGTTCATGTTTTGGGTACTGAATTATTGAGTTAATGAATATTGTTCTTAGTTGGCAATGTACACGTCAGCATATCCCCTTCATTACAAAGAGGCTTTGGCTTTTTGTACAATCCTGTTAAGCCTATCTATTAAAGTTTGATAAACGGAGCTCACCGTTTACTCTACTTCGTGTATACTGATGAGTCTAATAAACTTAATTACCCCGTTTCCAAAGATTGGCTATATTCAGACTTAGACATTATCTATACACCGTGGTAATGACTCTTACGAATCCAACACCTATCATATTACTACAGTCTTGTCATAAGTGTTTTCTTACCAAACACGGATTATAACTTAGCTTGTTTCCGCTATTAGTCACGACGTTTTATGTTCATCGATAATTTCTTGCGTTGTCATATCTGATTATCTAGCATCATTTAATAAGCTAATTCATTAAACAACACATTACCCCCTGCTTTACCAGAATTTTATCAAAAATCCAATAAGGGAATTGACGTAGACTTTAGGTCGTCTTGAGATAGCTTTAATCTCACAATCTTTGAATTATCACAATAGGCCTTAAAACTGCCAAATTGAGCTCATGTTACGCACATTTTACTGTACTTTGCATGAAACGGGTCGCACAACTGATTCTAATGCACAAGCACATGATAAGATTTGTGGCCCGTCACACCTTGATTACTACGTCGTGTGAACCCTATCGTTGCGCGACATGAATTTTGCGCTTGAAAGACAAACACTTGTTCTTGAGGCAAACCAGCACCGGATGAGGGTAAAGATTTGGAAAAACGATCTATCAGTTTCAAACAGTTTGGCATGGCTATCAGTGCCCACATACCATTCTCAGTATCAGCAGGATTATCGCCCATCACAATACCGAAATTCTCGCCTTCTCTCATAACGAGGTTGTTGTTGCTCATGTAGTCAGACGGCATACTGTTTTGATTCCCAGACATACCGGAATTGGTGCCGGACATCTGATTTGGGTTCTGGTTCCAATTCATGCCAGAATTGGGGCCTGACATCGGATTCGTGTTGGGGTTACCATAGCCGCCCATGTTGTTCCAACCGGACATCGGGTTCTGATTTTGGTTCCAATTCATGCCGGAATTTGGGCCGGACATCGGGTTCATGTTAGGGTTCCCATACATACCAGAATTGGGGCCCGACATCGGGTTCATGTTGGGGTTACCATACCCGCCCATGTTGTTCCAACCGGACATCTGGTTCATGTTGGGGTTACCATACCCGCCCATGTTGTTCCAACCGGACATCGGGTTCTGATTCTGGTTCCAGTTCATGCCGGAATTTGGGCCGGACATCGGGTTCATGTTGGGGTTACCATACCTGCCCCTGTTGTTCCAACCGGACATCGGGTTCTGATTCGGGTTCCAGTTCATGCCGGAATTTGGGCCGGACATCGGGTTCATGTTGGGGTTACCATACCCGCCCATGTTGTTCCAACCGGACATCTGGTTCTGATTTGGGTTCCAGTTCATGCCGGAATTGGGGCCATACCTCTGGTTCATGTTGGGGTTACCATACCCGCCCATGTTGTTCCAACCGGACATCGAGTTCTGATTTCGGTTCCAATTCCTGCTGGAATTAGGGCCGGACATTGGGTTCCGGTTCGACGACATATTATTATTACCTTGGCTGGCATAATAGGCGGCAAGATCGGCCATATCTTGCTGACTTAATTGTTTGACGATGGGATCCATGCTGGGATCGTTGCGTCGGCCAGATTTAAAATCTTGAAGTTGTTTGAAGAGATAGGCGGCATTTTGACTGGATAAGTTTGGCCACATAGGATTCGTGCTTTTGCCATCTGTCCCATGACAGGCGACACAAACGGTTGATTTTTTCTGACCAGCGGCAGGATTACCCGCATTTGAAGCTAAAGCGGGAACTGTTGCCGTCAGTGCTGCTGATGTTGTGAGGGCGACAAATAGATTTTTTGTCATTTTTTGAAATACTCCAAGGTTAAGTAATGAGTGAATAAAGAAATGCAAACAATAACAACAAGGATTGACTTATAATAAAGGCTTTCTTTTTATAAGGAAAATGATAATGATATTCCCAAATTTAAGGCATTAATGACTGTCAATTTTAGGTCATGTTTTTAATTGAGACAAGGATCGCATCGTATTCCAATCAAATCAGTTGATTTGTTCTTTGTATTTATAAGCGTTGTCCATAAATCGCATCGCTCAATAAAAACAATTATTTAAATCCATAAACCCCTTCATAAGACAATTCTTATATTGTCAAAAATAGTTTGTTTTTGATGTTTTCAATGCCACTATCAATTTGTAAAAATCATGCTTTTTTAACACAGCGTTTGTCAAATTGTAGAATAACACAGAGTAAGACATAACTAAAAATCAATGACTTCGTTTACTATGGAACTCGTTTTTAAAAATGAGTCTTAAATTAAGAATTGAATATTGAACATCTTTATGAAATGTTAAAGGCCATGATTAACCAAATTGACACCATTGCAGCATTAGCCACGCCTGCCGGACGCGGGGGGATTGGGGTTATCAGAATTTCAGGCCCTCAAGTTTCTCATATCGCAGAGAGTTTACTCGGTAAATTGCCCAAACCGCGTCAAGCCACTTTTAATAGTTTCATTAATAATGATGGTGAAGTATTAGATCAAGGTATTGCTTTGTATTTTGCCGCACCGCACTCTTTCACAGGTGAAGAGGTTTTAGAATTACAAGGACATGGCGGCCCCGTTGTGATGGATAGAGTGCTAAATGCCGCTTTAAATTTGGGCGCACGTTTGGCGCGTCCAGGTGAATTTTCAGAACGGGCTTTTTTAAATGGCAAAATTGATTTAGCTCAAGCTGAAGCCATTGCTGATTTAATTGATAGTGCTTCTACACAAGCCGCACGTTGTGCGCTACGCTCTTTGCAAGGCAAATTTTCGGCCAAAATTAAAAAACTCGTTGAGCGATTAATTGATCTGCGTAGTTATATCGAGGCTGGAATTGATTTTGTCGATGAAGAAATTGATTTACTGGCTGATGGGCAAGTTATTATAAAAATTGAACAACTGATTAAAAACCTTGATACGATATTAGCCCAAGCTCAACAAGGTTATTTACTCAAAGAAGGTATGCAAATTGTGTTAGTTGGCGAGCCCAATGTGGGTAAATCGAGTTTGCTCAATTGTTTAGCTGGACGTGATACCGCAATTGTCACATCAATACCAGGGACAACCCGCGATGTGGTGCGCGATCAAATTCAATTGGATGGGATGCCATTACATATTACGGATACGGCCGGATTACGTGAAACTTCTGATCTGGTAGAACAGGAAGGGATTCGTCGCACTAAGCAGGCGCTTTTGGAGGCCGATGTGGTGATATTATTATTAGATGATCGCCATCCTGATGATCAGGTTGATGCCAGTTTGTTGGCCGAAATGCCTATCGCGCCGCTGATTATTCGCAATAAGATTGATAAAAGCGGATATGAAGCTGGCCGACGTGCTAACGGGGTACTTTATTTATCGGCTAAAACGGGGGCCGGTATTGAGGTGTTTAAAAACGATTTAAAAGACAAGATGGGATTGCATAGCAACACAGAAGGCAGTTTTATGGCACGCCGCCGTCATCTTGATGCATTGCAGCGAACTCAAGAAGCCTTGAAGGCTGCTTTGAATCATGCTCATACCGCTCAAAACGAACTTTTGGCGGAGGAATTACGTCAAGCTCAACACGCCTTGGGTGAAATCACAGGCGAATTTACAAGCGATGATTTGCTTGGACAGATTTTTTCGACGTTTTGTATTGGTAAATAAATAGGCATTGGAATCTTCGATGTAGGGTGGGTAACGTGGTTGCCCACCAAATACGACATATAAAGTTTAAGGAATTGTAGGGTGGGAATGGTGGGCAACAAAAACACGTTTCGCGCCAAAAGTTTTGCGCGCAAAACTTTTGGCGCGAACCCACCCTACAAGAAAGACTGTCTTAAAAAAATCAGAGCAACAATTTTTCCATAATCCTTTGATAAAGGGCTGAGAGCGTTTCAATATCGTCAATACTGACACATTCATTGATTTTGTGGATTGTGCTATTGAGTGGCCCGATTTCAATCACTTCAGCGCCGGTTGGCGCGATAAAACGCCCATCTGATGTGCCACCGCTTGTTGATAAGCTGGTTTCATAACCACAGATTTCCAAAATGGCTTGCTCTGTCGCTTTGACTAGTGTTCCGGGTGTGGTGAGATAGGGGGGCCCTGAGTGTCGCCAAGTTAAGGTGTAGTTGAGGCTGTGTTTGTCTAATAAGGTAGTGACTTGCTCTTGCAGTTGAGTGTGAGTCAATTCGCTGCTATAACGGAAATTAAATAAGAGTTCTAAGTCGCCTGGGATCACATTATCGGCCCCAGTACCTGCCTTGAGGTTCGTGATTTGAAAGCAAGTTGGTGGGAAAAAATCGTTGCCTTGATCCCATTCTATTTCACAGAGCGTTTTTAATACGGGGGCGAAGCGGTGAATGGGATTCTCTGCTAAATGTGGATAGGCAGCATGCCCTTGGACACCGTGTATAGTTAATACACCATTTAAGGATCCACGTCGTCCGTTTTTAACAACATCACCTAATCGTTTTGTGCTTGAAGGTTCGCCAACTAAACACCAGTCGATTTGTTCATTTCTGGCTTGTAATGTGTTAATCACTTTAACGGTGCCATCAACCCCAGGGCCTTCTTCATCACTGGTAATCAAGAAAGCGATTGAGCCGTTATGCTGAGGATGTGCTGCAATAAAACGCTCACAGGCCGTTATCATGGCGGCAATACTGCTTTTCATATCAGCCGCACCACGTCCATACAAAAAACCTTGATGTTGGGTTGGCGTAAAGGGTGGAAATTGCCACTGTTCTTTTGGGCCAGTGGGAACAACATCAGTGTGTCCGGCAAAAACAAACAGAGGTGCAGTTTGTCCACGCCTTGCCCATAAATTATCAACTTCACCAAAACGTAAATTTTCTATATTAAAATCAAGGGATTGTAAACGTTTTGCGATTAAAGGTTGACAACCGGCATCGTTAGGGGTTATTGAAGGACAACTGATGAGTTTTTGTGCAAGTTCTAAGCTGGTTGACATGATGAGATGGTGTTTATAATGACAAGGGAAAAATAAATAACGCAAAAGACGCAAGAGACGCAAGAAACGTAAAGATTTCGATTTCTCTTTTTACGACGTATCTTTAGCGTCTTTTGCAAAAAAGCGCGTTTATTTCTAGTGCCTATTTGATAATTTTAATATCGGCATCTTTTATCAAGTTGCCAACATAGTTGTTCATTTGCATGTTTTGCAACCTGACTAGGAGATCGTTTTTGACGTTTTCAAACGAGGTTGGTGGCACCTGACGCATACCATCAAGTTGAATAACATGCCATCCCGATTTGCTCAGAACAGGGGTAGTGGTGTACTTGCCCATTTCTAACGTTGTTAGGGCAGTTCCAAATTTTTGAGGAACCGCAGATTGAGTAATCCAACCCAGTTCACCCGCCTTTTTTGCCGATCCATTGTCGATGGATTTTTTTAAAGCCAACTGGCTAAAGGGTTGGCCTTGTTTTAAAGCTGCAATGATAGCCTTGGCTTCGCTTTCTGTTTTTAGCAAAATATGCCGAACTTGGTATTCATTCGGTATTTGAAGACTGGCCAATTCTGTCTCATACTGGCGTTTAAGCGCCGCTTCATCTATGGGATGCTTTTCCAGATAATCATGCATACTGATGGCCATCAGCAGATTATCTTCTATATATTTGATATCACGCAGAAATTCAGGATTTTGATTAAGCCCCTTACGCACCGCATCTTGTCTAATCAGTTCACGTTGGAGCAACTCTCGAATCAGTATCTCCTTGTTAGGGATTGTCTTGCTATGAGTATGTTTTGCACGCGCTTTGGCGTAATTATCATAATCTTGTTGTGTGATGATGATGTCATTCACCTTTACCAGAGGTTTTGCCAGATCGGCCGCGTAACTGGGTAGGTGGCTAAATAAAACACAGGAGAGTACGCAAGTACTCGCTAACGGTTTAAACATAAATTGAGGTTCTCCTTAATGATATAGCCTGTTTTGATTCAGGGTAAAACTTTTTTAAAGAGTTTAACGGTGACATGAGCATACACACCGGCTTCATGATAAGGATCGGCTTCAGCCCACGTTTTAGCCTCTTCAAGTGAAGGAAATTCCGCGACAACCAAGCTCCCAGTAAATCCCGCTGTTCCAGGATCGGGCGCATCAATGGCAGGATGCGGCCCTGCTAATAATAAACGGCCTTGGGCTTTAAGCGTTTCTAGGCGCTTTAAATGGGCCGGACGGGTTTGAAGACGTGTTTCCAAACTATTGGGCACATCTTCACTGATAATGGCGTATAACATAACAACTGCAAGGATTATTGAATTAATAATTAAGTACTGAAGCACAAATAAACAGGTATTTAACAACCAAGGGCTTGCGCGTGGGATTGCCCCTACATGACATTGTGTAGGGGCAATCCCTTGTGGTTGCCCCCTTTCTGTTTTTTTAAAGACCTGAAAATTTAGGGTTCAGTACTTATTGATTGATTAATATAAAATAAATTTAACGGCCAACTAAAGTTACCCTATTAAAGAAACTCTTGCAGCACACAGATTTGTATCATAATGCGCTTCTAGCGCAGTATTCACACCACGTAAGCCGGCCACAACTTCTTTACTCCAATCTAAATACGCTTGACAACGTTTTAAAGTCCAATTATGAGGCTTCGAGTGGGCGATATCAGACACATTACAACTTTTATCAGCGAGTTTAAGTTGTTTCGCCCGTTTTGATTTGTATGGCGCGTGTTCAATTTGCAAACGTTTACGCTCAAGTTTAGGCAAGCTTTTATCATCAGTCATTTCCAACACTAAAGCCAATACTTCACTACCAAAGTGCTGCTCAATTTCTTCAGATGTTGCATCAGTATCTTCCAAAGTATCGTGCAACAATGCGCCAACGATCAAAACATTATCACGCACACCCCCTATTTGCCACAATGTTTGAGCCACTTCAATTGGATGATTAATATAAGGAGTGGCTTCACAATCTTTACGCCGCTGTTTACGATGTTTAACTGCCGCAAATTTCAGCGCCGCTAAAAATAAAGTCATATCGTCTGCATTAAACATCATCATTGGATGAAAATTCAATTATCCCGAAAATGGGTTTGTAGGGGCAATCCCTTGTGGTTGCTGTTCATTGTTCATTTATTCACCCCCTCATTTTTGACGGCTTGGGGAGACTGTTCCTCATCGTCAGCAACGATATAGCGCATTAAATAAAAACTTTGTGCAATCACAAAGACGAAAGTCAAGCCCATCATACCAAAGAATTTGAAATTCACCCAAGTATCTTCAGAGAAATGTGTAAAAACATACCAATTAATGAAACCCATCGCAATAAAAAAGGCTACCCATGCGAAATTCAGGTTTTTCCAGACGTGTTGTGAGGTAAGCGTTATTTGACTATCCAACATCCGTTGAAGCAAATTCTTTTTGCCAATAAATTGGCTACCCAAAAACGCGATGGCAAATGCCCAATTGACGATAGTCGGTTTCCAATATATAAATGCGGGATTGCGTAAATATAAAGTGGCCGAACCCAATATGAGAACTAACACCAATGTAATCAGGTGCATCTTTTCAACACGACGGTTTTTTATCCAATACAAACTTATTTGTAGCACCGAAGCGGCAATGATCACAGCAGTTGCGACATAAATGCCATAAAGCTTGTAAGCGATAAAAAATAATAAAATGGGGAAAAAATCGTATAGGAATTTCATCTTTAATTGTTAATTGTTAATTGTTAATTGTTTTTCACGCAAAAGTTTTTGCGCGCAAAAACGGGTTCAGGTAACTCCAAAAAATTAAAATACCCACACACCGAATTGGGCAACCATGAAGGATTGCCCCTACAACAGCACATGTCTGTAGGGGCAATCCCTTGTGGTTGCCCTTGGGTATATTAATTTTTTGGGAGTTACCTAAGTACAGCGGATTAACGATTAGTTTATCCCCGTAATTCGTTGTACTATATTAAACAAATTTTATACTAATGATATAATAAGCGATATCGCACAGCGGCCGAATTTTTTTGATGGTATAAAAGGATAAAAAACGATGTCTGCACAACCTCAAACTGTTTACATTACACCACAAGAGTATTTAACCATAGAACATGAGGCAGAATACAAAAGTGAATATTTTGATGGCGAAATGTTTGCCATGTCGGGTGCCAGTCCAAAGCATAATCAGATTGTTACCAATATTGTAGGAGAAATGTATAGCCAATTCAAAAAACGGCCTTGTCGAGTGTATTCTAACGATATGCGCGTCAAAGTCAGTCCTACCGGCTTATATACCTATCCAGATATTGTTGCACTCTGTGACAAACCTCGTTTTGACGATGAACAGAAAGACACTTTACTCAATCCCACCGTGATCATTGAAGTGTTATCTGACAGTACTGCTAATTATGATCGAGGTACTAAATTTAAACACTACCGCACCTTGGAGTCATTAAAAGAATATATCCTAATTGCCCAAGACGAATGCCACATTGAGCATTATATCCGACAAATCAATAATCAATGGGTTTTATCAGAAACCAGCAATTTGAGCGAAACAATTGACTTGCCCTCAATTGACTGTCATTTAACTTTGACAGATGTTTATGATAAAGTTGAATTTGTAAAATGAGGCATTAAAATTTAGTTATTATGAATTGTATTCTCTGCATTGTGAATGATGAGCCTCCAAAAAATTAATTAATTGATTTCCCGATGCGTCGTTTTTGCGCGCAAAAACTTTATTTAGCTTCGCTGATCTTCGATTCACGCGCGCGGTGAAGCGAAGCTTCACGACGCGCGTGAAATCGTGGAATTGATAATTAATAATTGATTAAACACTATATTCTACAATTTTCAATATTATGTTATTCTATTCATCCAAATAAATGGTGTAGATTATTATTATTTTCAATTATAATTAGTTTTTAAAAACCTGACAGGTTTTCAAAACCTGTCAGGTTTGGGCCGATAACGTATATAACTGATAACTGACAACTGATAACTGATAACTGATAATCATGTATTTTGAAATTTCGAGAAAAGAATTACTCATTCCCTTAAAAATGATCACAGGGGTTGTTGAACAACGCCAAACTCTCCCGATTCTGGCTAATACCTTAGTCAGTGTCAAAGATAATACCCTACATTTGACGGCCACCGATGCTGAAGTCGAAATTGTATGTCATTTGCCCCTTGAATCGGGCAACTTAGAAGACGATAATAACGGGGAAACCACAATCCCAGCACGTAAATTTTTCGATATTTGTAAATCATTATCGGATGAGATTGTCATTCAAGTCAAAACGGAAGATAATCTGGCTACGATTAAGGCCGGTAAAAGTACATTCAAATTACAAACCTTGCCAGCAGAAGACTTTCCTGAAACGCCGAAAATGACGGAACAGACGGAATTTAATATTTCTCAACACAACCTTAAAAATTTACTTTATAAAACCTCGTTTTGTGTCGCCACTAACGATGTACGGTATTATTTAACGGGCTTATTGCTAGAAATTGGTGACGGCTCAATTTCCTTAGTGGGTACAGATGGCCATAGAATGGCTGTCGCGCAACATGAGTTTGAGAGTGATCAAACGGCTAAAGTGATTATTCCCCGCAAGGCAGTACTTGAACTCTCAAAATTGCTCACGGATAGCGACACAGAAGTGAAAGTGTTAGTCGATGACAACCACATCCGATTTGAATTAAGTGACGCTTATGTCATGAGTTCAAAACTCATTGACGGCAATTTCCCTGATTGGCATACGGTCATTCCCCAAAATCCTGATAAAATGGTGATTGTCGAGACAAGCCTTTTGAAACAGTCACTTACTCGCGCATCAATACTTTCAAATGAGAAGTATAAAGGGGTTAGGCTTCAACTTTCGACTAATCTCTTGACAATCAGCGCCAAAAATGCCTATCAGGAAGAAGCGGAAGAAATTGTCGAAGTGGAATATGCGGGTAGCGATGAGCTAGAGATCGGATTTAATGGCACTTACATTCTTGATGCCCTCAATGTGATTTCAACTAAAATGGTACAACTTGCTTTATCCGATTCCAACAGTTCATGTCTCATCACTGAAGAAAATAACGAAGACAACAAATTTATCGTTATGCCGATGCGTCTTTAAAAAAACGGATCATGGCGAATTGCGAAAGCACATCATCATTCGCAATTCGCAAAGCGATATTGGCTTCAACATCTATTTCACGCTTTCACGCAACGAAGTACAGCGAAGCTAAACTTTATTTCACTTAAGAAGTTTTTCACACTGTATGGTTAAAAAAAGTAGCCATAATAATGGGAAAATGATGTCAATCTTTAGAACGATATACTGCACGCGGGCACACCAACTTTTCGCTTTTAGTTTCCCAATGGCATTTCGTACAAAGGCAAATCGAAAAAGATTAAAACGCTCAACCCCGAAGGGGTTTTCAGGCTAAAATTTCGCTCCGCGAAATTTTAGCCTGAAAATGTGAATAGCCCCAGGTGGCAACCTGGGGTTGCCAAAAGTTAAATTTATCCCCGCGCCGAGTATAAAAATGGCATAAATCTATTTGATTGAGCCTCTTGCAAAACTCCGGGCATAAATGAGAATTCAATGACTTACATGCCATTAGGTACTCGTAAGTTATTGATTTATGGTTGGGCGTTAGAGTTTTGCAAGAGCCTTGATTTATAAAGTTTTTTTGAGTGAAGCCCTCAGATTATTGATTATTGATTATTGATTCGCCCATTTGATGTCTGTTACAATCCGTGAGCCTAATCAATAGTTGTCAAATCTAAATTCTTATGGCACAAAACACGCGTAATACCTATTTACTTTGATTTACATCTGTTTTTTTTAATCGTACAGTTTGAAACTTTTGTGAAATGTGAAATTGACAATGCGACACAATTCGCGTTGCCCTAACAAAGCTATTTGCCTATTCGATTCTAGGCTTGATTTGATATAAATCAAGGTTGTATTTTTTTTAAGCATAAAGAATATATTGGTTTTAAAGCATGACGAGTTGAGAAATGAACAATGAAAAATGAACAAAAACGGTTTGAAGTTCATTAATAACTGATAACTGAACCCTGTTCATTTCTCATTCATTCATTTTTCATTTATTATTATTAAATTGGCATTTTTCATTCGATCTATTCTAATTATGAGTTCATCTATACAAAAATTGTCCTGTGCTATTGCACTATCAGTCTTATCGGTAAGTAGCGTTTATGCTGCTGCCCCCAAGACTCCCGGCGCACCTGATATGACGGAAGCAGAATTTGAGCGGGGTAAGCAAGTTTTCTTTGAACGCTGTGCGGGTTGCCACGGTGTGTTGCGTAAGGGCGCCACTGGTAAACCCTTAACCCCAGATATTACTCAGCAAAGGGGAACGGCCTATCTTAAAGTGTTCATTACTTACGGTTCGCCCGCAGGTATGCCCGCTTGGGGAGCTTCTGGCGAACTGACTTCAAAAGAAGTTGACCTCATGGCGCGTTACATACAACACGAGCCACCCATGCCGCCTGAATTTGGCATGAAGGACATGAAAGCGACTTGGGAAGTAGTCGTGCCGCCTGAAAACCGGCCTACCAAGCAGATGAACGACTACAACCTCGAAAACCTCTTTTCCGTGACGCTTCGTGATAGCGGCCAAGTGGCTCTGATTGAGGGTGATAGCAAAGAGATCGTCGGTATCGTGGAGACAGGTTACGCGGTGCATATTTCCCGTTTGTCAGCTTCGGGTCGTTATATGTACGTGATCGGGCGCGATGCCAAGATTAATCTGATTGATTTGTGGATGGAAACACCTGACACGGTTGCCAAAATCAAGGTGGGCATGGAAGCACGCTCGGTAGAAACCTCCAAGTACAAGGGCTGGGAAGACAAATATAGCATCGCCGGTACTTATTGGCCGCCCCAATATGTGATCATGGAAGGCGATACCTTGGAACCGTTGAAGATTGTCTCTACACGCGGTATGACAGTTGATACTCAAGAGTATCATCCAGAACCGCGTGTTGCGGCTATCGTCGCTTCCCATGAGCGCCCTGAATTTATCGTCAATGTCAAGGAGACGGGCAAAGTCTTATTGGTCAACTATGAAGATCTCGCTAATCTCAAGGTAACGAGCATTGATAGCGCCCGTTTCTTACATGATGGTGGTTGGGATTCCACACTACGCTACTTCCTCACGGCTGCCAATAAGTCCAACAAGATCGCCGTTGTCGATTCTCGTGAAGGTAACCTAGAAGCCTTGATAGAAGTGGGTAAAATTCCTCATCCGGGACGGGGTGCTAATTTCATTGATCCCCAATATGGGCCAGTCTGGGCAACCAGTCACTTAGGCGATGCGAGTATTGCGGTTATTGGAACCGATCCTGAAAACCATCCGCAACACGCTTGGAAGGTCGTCCGGACACTGGAAGGACAAGGCGGTGGTTCTCTGTTCATTAAAACCCATCCCAACTCCAAGAATCTCTATGTCGATACCGCACTGCACCCGGACACGAATGTTAGCCAGAGTATTGCTGTGTTCGATATTGATAATTTGGAAGCCGGTTATAAAGTGTTGCCGATTGCCGAATGGGCAGGTGTTGGTGAAGGAGCCAAGCGAGTTGTGCAACCTGAGTACAACAAAGCCGGTGATGAAGTTTGGTTCTCGGTTTGGAACGGCAAAGAGCAGGAATCGGCTCTTGTTATCATAGATGACAAGACGCGCACCCTGAAACAGGTGATTAAAGATAAAAGTTTGATTACCCCAACAGGTAAATTCAACGTCTATAACACCATGCATGATATCTATTAAATTGTAGAGGAAAGGGGGAAGCGAATTCATATCGGGGCAAACCTGTAGGGGCAATCCCTTGTGGTTGCCCCTCATTTCCCCCTTTCCCATTCCCTATTGACTACAACAAAAATGAAACCATTATTTGCCCTACTCTTTTTCTTATCGGCAAACCTTTACGCTGATGACATAGCGCCGGCGCGTCAAAATGAAATCATCCACTTGCTCAAACACGATTGTGGAGCCTGTCACGGTATAACGCTTAAAGGTGGTTTAGGGCCTCCTTTATTACCAGACACACTGACAGCTAAACCAAAAGCGTTTTTACGCTACACCATTCTTGAAGGCCGTCCAGGTACTGCCATGCCACCGTGGCAGGATTTTTTAACCCAAACTGAAGTTGACTGGTTAGTCGAAAGATTACTTCATGGAATTGACGATGCTCCTCATTAAACACATCCCGACTTCTTCTCTCATTCAACACACTTCTCAAACCCTTCTCAATCAATCCCCCCCTCAATTTTCGCCTAATCAAAGCCTTTTCTTTTACGCTATTTTCCTCTGGAACAGAAAGGTAAAGAAGCCATTGAGTTTTCTTTGGAAAGGGATCATCAGCAGTGTGTTATTAATATCGCTATTACCCACTTTAAGCCATGCCACAGAATTGCGTGGCACAGGTGACTTAGGAGTCGTCGTAGAACGCGCCAAAGGCAGCGTACTCATCATTGAAACCACCACGCACACACGTTTAGCCGAAATAACCGATTTAGGCGACTTATCCCATGCCTCCGTCGTCTATTCCCGCGATCAACGCTACGCCTACATTTTTGGGCGCGATGGCGGCCTCAGCAAACTGGATATGTTGCGCGGCAAACAAGTTAAACGCATCATACAAGCCGGCAACAGTGTCGGCGGAGCCATTTCTCAAGATGGGCGTTTAGTGGCCGTTTCCAACTATGTGCCCGGCGGAGTCAAAGTCTTTGACGCAGTCACACTAGAATTAATAGCCGATATACCCACCCCTCGCTCCAAAGTCATCGGCCTAGTCGATGCCCCCGGCCAACGTTTCGTCTTTAGCCTCTTTGATACCGGCGAAATTTGGGTAGCAGACATGCACACCCCGCGTGTACCTAAAATCCATCAATTCAAAAACATAGGCTGTCAACCCTACGATGCCCTGATATCCCCAGATGGCCGTTACTACATCGCCGGATTATTTGGTGAAGACGGATTAGCCCTATTAGACTTATGGCATTTAGAAAATGGCGTGCAGCGTATACTCCCGAATTATGGTCAAGGAGAACAAAAACGGCCCGTTTACAAAATGCCCCATTTAGAAGGCTGGGCTATGACAAACGATTACGCCTTTGTACCCGCCATCGGTCAATATGCCGTCCTAGTGATTGAACAACGAACATGGCAACCCGTCGCACGTATTCCAGTACATGGCCAACCCGTTTTTGTCATGGCCCAGCCAGATGGCCGTCAAGTGTGGGTCAATTTCGCCTTTCCCAACAATGACACACTACAAGTGATTGACGTACTCACATTGAACATCGTCAAAACGCTCAAACCCGGCAAAGCCACCTTGCACATGGAATTTACCCCGCGTGGCGAAGAAGTTTGGGTATCCGTTCGCGATGACGATAAACTCATCGTATACGACACCTCTAGCTTTGCAGAAGTCGCTACCCTACCAGCCGACAAACCCAGCGGAATCTTTTTTACCGCTCGCGCTCATAAGATAGGGCTTTGATTTGATTCGATTTTGTTGCAATTGGTGATGTTTTTTTTTTCACGCAAAGGCGCAAAGGTGCCAAGTCATGATGCTTAGCGTCTTAGCGGCTTTGCGTGATAAAATAAATTATCAAAATGCAGATTATTTACCCTTCAAACCCTTGATCAAATTAAAAGGCGTTGCTGGAAAAGTCAGCCAAGAAATGATTTTCTATCAATCGAAAAAAGCCTCTCAAATACAATTCACATTATTTTAACTTGACTCTTTTCAGCACTTCCTGCAACGTTTGCTAAGGATCGCAACAGCTTAACGCTGCTATACGCTTTATTCTTTGTACAAAGTATGTGGCCAATATGAATAGTTCCCCCCAGTTTGAACTAAGCGGTTTACAAGAAGACTTACTCAATGATTTTCAAAAAGAGTTTCCCCTCTCCCCCACACCCTTCGCAGATATGGCTACCCATTTAGGCGTAACAGAAACAGAGATTCTTGAAGCCCTACGCGAATTGACAGAACTTGAAATCATCAGTCGTATTGGGCCCGTTTTCAGTCCGCACCGGGTTGGAACCAGTACACTAGCAGCAATGGCCGTGCCCCGTACTCAGTTAAAGCAAGTTGCTGATTATGTTAGTGCTTTACCTGAAGTCAATCACAATTATGAACGTGAACATCGCTTTAACCTCTGGTTTGTCATAACCGCCTCTACAGAAAAACACTTACAAACGGTATTGACAACAATTGAAAAAGAAACCAATATTAAAGTCATATCGCTACCGATGTTGGAAAGTTATCATATTGATTTGGGGTTTGATTTGAAATACAATTAGCCGATTCTTAGCCAACCGCCTTTTTTTCAAGTCAAAATGGCTGAGTGATAACGACAAGGATTGTATATAAAAAAGGATTTAAACCAAGTAGCACCACGATCCAATCCTTTATAATATACAATCCCTGTAGTTGCTTTATTGTCAGACTAAAAACTTGAACATCGAATTATAGGATTATTGTTTTATGATAAAAGAAATCTGTATAGAAAACTATAAATCTATTCAAAGTAGAGACGCGATGCATCGCGTCTCTACTCTTGAACTTGGGCGCGTCACCGTCTTGATTGGTGAAAATGGCTGTGGCAAAAGCAATATTTTGGAAGCAATTGCTTTAAGTGCCGCTGCTGCCGCTGATAAATTGGATAACGAATTTTTAGCCCCAAGAGGTATTAGGGCAACAGAACCGCATTTAATGCGAGCCGCTTTTGACAAGGATAAT
Organism: Candidatus Parabeggiatoa sp. nov. 3; assembly: GCA_003645185.1. Taxonomy (GTDB): domain Bacteria; phylum Pseudomonadota; class Gammaproteobacteria; order Beggiatoales; family Beggiatoaceae; genus Parabeggiatoa. Next base: position 4,135 of record QNEL01000011.1, on the reverse strand, counting down.
GTGACGCAAGAGATCAAAATCTCTCTAAAAGGAGATAATGACTTATCCTTTGTCTATCGTCTTCAAAATAGTAATCATCCCTATTCCAATTGGACAAATGAAATTTCTTTTAAAACGCGAGAGAGAGAAGCTTACCTGTCTTTAATTCTGGAAAAATTACGTGAAAATCCACCTTCAAAAGAAGATAACGCTGAAATAATGAGTCAAAAAATAAAAGAAGCGGCTGAATCTTTGAATAACGAGCCAGAATACATAAAAGTAAAAGCGTCATCATTCGCAAAAAATAATAAATATTTATCTCATTTTATTATATATTCTCCAGAATACCACTGTTTACGCAATTTTAAAGAAGAAGGACAAATTCAACCATTAGGCATTAACGGCGAAGGTTTATTTAAACTCTTGCAAGTTTTAAGCTTAAACAAAGACAAGTTAAATGAAATCAAAGAAAAGCTCAAACTCATCGGATGGTTTAAAGATTTTAAAGTGCCTAACAACTTATTTATTGGTGAAAGAGCAATTCAAATTGAAGATCGCTATTTAGATCAAGACATCAGCTTTGAACAAAAAAGTACCAATGAAGGTTTTTTGTTTTTGCTATTTTATTTTTGCCTGTTTATCAGCGAAGAAACGCCACCATTTTTTGCGATTGATAATATTGATGCCTCCCTTAATCCCCTTGTGTGTCGGCGATTAATCAAAGAATTAGTCAACTTAGCTAAAAAATATGATAAACAGGTTATCTTTACCACACATAATCCGGCTATCTTAGATGGTTTAAACTTAAATGATGAAGAGCAAAGATTATTTATAGTCTCTCGTAATCGTTCAGGTTATACCAAAGCCAAGCGATTTAGGAAGCCAGAAACACCAGAGGGAGAAGAACCGATCACATTATCGGAAGCCTTTCTAAGAGGATATATTGGCGGACTACCTAAAAGTTTTTAAGATCATTATTTTTGATATATCAAACACCACCACATGGACAACACACACAACCCTGAACGACGACTAATCGAAGCCATCCAAAAAGGCCTACCACTCGTCTCGCGCCCTTATGCCGCAATAGGAAAACGCATCGGCATGAGCGAAACAGAAGTCATTACCCGATTATCGCATCTCATCGAAAACGGCACAATCAAACGTCTAGGGGTAGTCGTGCGCCATCGTCAACTCGGTTATAATGCCAATGCCATGGTAGTCTGGGATATCCCCGACGAACAAGTCACACCATTAGGAAAACGATTAGGACAAATTGAATGCGTCACACTGTGTTACCATCGCGCCAGACACTTACCCGACTGGCCTTATAATTTATACTGTATGATTCACGGCAAAGATCGCCAAAAAGTCTTAGATAAATTAGAAGGCATCATTCAACAATGTGATTTAACCGATAGGCCTCACCAAGTGCTATTCAGCCGTCACTGTTTCAAACAACGAGGTGCCATTTACACCGTCAATGCCATTGCAGACACACCCATTTGCGAAATACCATAGTAGGGCGAACACGCAGGTTCGCCCCTACAGCCCGTTAATTATCTATTTTTTGTAGGGGGAATACCTGCGTGTCAGCCCCTACCAAACCCCGCGTCATGACGGTTTTGTAGGGGCGAACCTGCGTGTTCGCCCAAGCTTAACTGCCCATACGAAATACCACCTCTTTCTGGGCGAATCTGCGCCTACCTATAAATCCTTATGACCGAATCACCTCCTCATTGTTCATTTTGTGGCCTCAAAGTGCCTACAGATTCTCCCCTGATTGCCGGAGAAAAAGGCTATATTTGTGAAGACTGTGTCCGCACCGCTCATGAACTGGTTATCAATTGGAAACGCGAACACGCTGTCACCCAATCCCACAATCCCTTACCTACCCCCAAAACGATCAAAGCGCAGTTAGATGAATACGTAATAGGGCAAGAACTAGCAAAAGAAATCCTAGCCGTCGCCGTTTATAACCATTACAAACGCTTATACCACGGCAATCAAGGCAATAATCATATCGAAACCCTCTATCACGATGTTGAAATCAGCAAATCCAATGTTCTCATGCTAGGCCCCTCCGGCACCGGAAAAACCTTACTCGCCAGCACCTTAGCCAAAATTGTCGGCGTGCCCTTCGCCATTGCCGACGCAACCACTTTAACTCAAACCGGTTATGTCGGCGATGACGTAGAAAGTATTTTAGTACGCCTACTTGATGTCGCAGAAGGTGATCTTGAACAAGCACAATGGGGGATTATTTATATTGATGAAATAGACAAACTCGCCAAAACATCAGAAAGCCCCACAGTCGTGCGCGACGTATCCGGAGAAGGCGTACAACAAGCCCTGCTCAAACTGGTAGAAGGAACAACAGTCAAACTACCCAAAAAAAGCAAAGAACGCCAACATAAAAATGAACAACTGACGATGGACAGCCACAATATTTTATTCATTGCCGGCGGCGCATTTGTCGGCCTAGAAGAGCATGTCGCCAAACGCATCAAACCGCAACCAACCGAAATGAGTTTAAGAAGGAAAAATAAAATCAGCGCCGAATCCCTGCTACATGAAACGCAACCCGAAGACTTACTGCGTTTTGGCCTCATTCCGGAATTTATTGGACGCTTTCCCATCATAGCCATTTTAGAACAACTAGATAAAGCCGCACTGGTACAGATTCTGACCGAACCGCGTCATGCCCTAGTACGTCAATATCAAAAACTGTTTGCCTACGACAATGTAGAACTAGAATTTACCCCCGAAGCCCTCACCGCCATAGCCGCCAAAGCCTTAGCACGCGGCACAGGCGCACGCGGTTTACGCAGCATACAAGAACAACTCCTACGTCGCTGCATGTTTGAACTCCCCTCCCGTCAAAATGTCATCCGCTGCATTGTTGATGAACAGGCCGTTAATGGAACTGGCGAAATACAGATGATCGAAAGCCAACAAACTAACGGTGGTGGGGTTGAATATGAATAGGCTTTCAGGCAAAAGCTTTTGTACACAAAAACTTTTGCCTGAAAAGCTGGGAAAAATCGAAGTTCTAAAATACACAGACTTAGATGGGCGCATTTCTAAAAAATGGGTCATCAAAATAAATTTTGAAGGCCCTTTTCGTTCCAAATTTATTTTGCGTAGGCCTATTGGAGTGCAAAATTTATTTTGCGTAGGCCTATTGTGAGTACAAAATATTATTTTGCGTAGGCTTATTGGAGTGCAAAATTTATTTTGCGTAGGCCTATTGGAGTGCAAAATTTATTTTGCGTAGGCCAATAATGACCCTTTTTTTTGGGAATGCGCCCGACTTAGACAGTATTTCAATTTTCCTGATTATAACGGATTTTGGTACGTCAAATCTTGTAGGGGGCGAACCGGGGCGAACCACCTGCCCTTTCTTAATGGTGTCCCCAAAATCCCTTACAATCAGGTTTGTTTCATTGAACCATTTTCTAAGATAAAGATGGGGCGCATTCCCAAAAAAAGGGTCATTATCAATCAATTGCACCTTCGCGAAAATAAATTTGGAACGAAAATCGCACCACCGCAAAATAAATTTTGCACTCCAAGAGCAAAGCCGCAAAATAAATTTTGCACTCCAAGAGCAAAGCCGCAAAATAAATTTGGAACGAAAAGCAGCCGCAAAATAAATTTGGAACGAAAAGCGGGCCTTCAAAATTTATCGATATGACCCTTTTTTTAGGAATGCGCCCTAAAGATGTATTCTTTTTTGACGGTTGATAAAATTTGTGGACTATGCGTCGTCACAATAAACTGAGCATTAGGAAATGTTCGTGTTAAATCAGATAAAATGCTCTGTTGCCATTTAGGATGCAAATGCAAATCTAACTCATCAATCATAATGATAGCTGGCGAATTATTTCCAAGTTGAGGATTCGCTTCTGACATACGACTTGAGATATCCATTACCATCGCTAAAACCGTGCGGTAACCATCACTCAATTGCTCTATTTGAAACTTTTTGACACGGCCATCTTCTTGCTCCCAATCTATCATAAATCTCAAGGGATTAATTTCGATTCTTGGATTTTTAAATTTTGGCAACATACTTTCAATAGCTTCTCTAACAGCTGTCAATTCATTTAATTTGTATGAAAAATCCTGTCTTTCTTGCTGCTTTCGCCTTTCT
>QNEL01000010.1 GCA_003645185.1 Candidatus Parabeggiatoa sp. nov. 3 | reverse complement strand
GTCGAACGGTATATAGATTGAAAAGAAGTGTCAAGCAAATATTTTTCAAACACCAATTTCTGACTCAAATTGAGTAAGAGTGGTTAGGAGTAACTAAGAAATCAAGTGCTAGATGTTAACACCATCACGGCGTATGGCCGTTTCAAAGTGGGCAATAAAAACCCCAGATAGGCGACTACTAGGATGAATGCGCTGGTTTGTAATCCCAGTGCCCAATTGGGCACTCTAAAAAAATCTTGATTCAGCAAACTGCTCAAGGTATGGGCTAAAACTAATACTGAGGGCATCTCTCCAAGCGGTGTCGAATGTAATACAGTCTCATGAGGCGCGGTTATACCAATTAAGACAATTTTATCTTGATATTGAGTGGCCGGTATTCGCCCTAATAAGACATCGATGTATGAATCCACTCTGAATGAGGATTGTTGAGTGTCTTGATAAAAAAAAGGCCGCAGATATAAGGCTGAATCTGTATTGATCTGTAATTCACCTAAGCTGATTCCCTTAGTTAATCTGATCTCAATGTTGTTAGCATCATAGCCAAGACTTTTAGCGGCCAATAACAGGGGGAGTGAAGGAAAATAGCTCTGTTGATATTTGACAACCAGAGGGAGATGGCGAGCATCAAGCAGATTAAAATGACCTATTCCTGACACACTTTTACCCAAAATAGGAAGCGGAGGCATGGCATTTACTCCTAATGGTGGCTGCGCTATTTTACCCAAATTATCAAATGGCGCTCTGATAACTTTAATACACTGTTTTTGCACATAATTTGGCAAAGTCGGGGCTAAACGCGCTTCACCTTCAAACATAAATGGCATACCTAAGATCACTTGATCGGCTTGTTTAAAACTATTCGCTAATCTGAGATCACTATCCAAATCAACCCGGGCCGCTTGTAATTTATCTTGAAGTGTTGTTAGAGTGTCAGGTAATTCGCTCAATAAAACAGAATTGTTATAAAATTTATCCAGTTTTTTAATATATTTTTTATCTTTAGCATATCGTGTTCTGATTCGTTTGACTTTATCTATTAAAGTATCCAATTGCGCCAACTGCTCATGTAAGACATTTAATGATTTCGAATGAGTATAAAATGTTGCCAATTCGTCCAAATAAAGCTGCCCTGGATGGGTTTGAGCTTGAGCGAGTCCCAAGCTTGTCCCAATCACTTGACTATAAGGGCCTAATAAATCAATCATTTGCGCTAAAACGGAGCGCGACCAAGGCCAGTCACCGAGTTGAGCTAAACTCTTTTCATCAATGGCTACGACAACGATTTTATCATTGGCATGACGATTCATTTGTCGAATACTCCAATCATAAGCTATCTGTTCTAAGGGTTGTAACCAGCTATAAGTGCTAATAATTAGAATAATACCGATAATCAAACCAATAAGCCAATCACGGCCCAAAATTTTTTCTGATAGAGTGAACATCATTTATTATTTATTAATTAAATTAATAATTTAGAGACGCGAGGCATCGCGTCTCTACATGATTGAAAGATATTTTTATAATGAAATGATTTTAAAGAAATTTGTTTAAACATATCCATTGCATTGTCAATAAAGATAGTTTGTTTGATGTGTAAGGGTTATTTGTTATCAATATCAATATCTTATGTCAGCATTTCAATTGAATCTAAAGCGATCAAAAGGGATCATCTAGCATACAGGCATAATATATGCCAAAGACGATTTGTTAATACCATGCATTATGGGGATAAATGAATTGTCAAGTTTGAGGGCGAACACGTAGGTTCGCCCCTACGAACGCAAAATCATTTCACACCAAGGGGGCGAACCTACGTGTTCGACCTTTTGAATCTTAAAAAATGATATAATGTTATCTACCATTCCCCAACTAGAACGAAATATGAAAAAATTTCTATCGTCATTTTCTGCTTTACTGATTGTTATCTTGCTCAGTAGCGGATTAAGCAGTTGTAGTACCACCCAAATTGCCTATAACTACGCTGATTGGTTACTCATCCACCGGATCGATTACTATTTCGGTGTCACTAAGATGCAAAACCGGTTTATAAAACAACGCTTAACAGAACATTTTGCATGGCATCGCAAAAATGAATTGCCACTGTATGCCCACTTTTTGGTGATGTTGAAGGCTAAGGCACAAGATGGTTTGACACAAGAAGAACTGGATTGGGCTTTTGATAGCGTTGACGCACGTCTCATAACACTTTTCAGCCACTTACTACCGGATACGGCCTCTTTTCTGTCAAGCCTCCATCCTGATCAAATCGACTATTTTGAGCGAAAAGTGATCAAACCCCATCAAGAAAATAAGGGGGAAAAATCGGCTGTAAAAATCAAAAAACGGCTAGAAGAACGGGCTGACAAAATCATTGATAAGATGGAAGACTGGTTTGGTAACTTCAATAAAACACAAAAAAAACAGATTACAAGATTGACTTTTAGCTTACCCGACATCAAAGAAGACTGGGCAGCTTATCGGCAAATGAAACGCGAAGAATTGATTCGGTTTTTACGCGAAAAACCGTCTTCATCTGAAATCGAAGTCTTATTAAAGGCATGGGTGATAGCACCAAGCTATCCAGTTGAATCTCAAGCCAAATTTGAAAACATGGCAGACGCAACCAAAGCCCTGATTCTACAAATCGATCCCTTGATAATCCCAAAACAACGTCAAAAAGCCATAAAACGGTTAGAAGGTTATATAAAAGACTTCAGAGTCTTAAGCAACCGTTAATGCTTTTGTAGAGACGCACTGCGTGCGTCTCTACTACCATTTCGACGCACGCAGTACGTCTAAGTACTGAACCATAAATTTTCAGGTATTTTAATAGAAGCGTAGAGACGCGATGCTTCGCAACAAACAAGATACGCTTCGAGGCGCAAAGAAATAAACGAGAGACGCGAAGCATCGCGTCTCTACGGCCGTTCCGACGCACGCAGTGCGTCTCTACTACCAACACCCCATTCAATTAAGGCCAAATAATAAACGAGAGACGTGAAGCATCGCGTCTCTACAAAAAACGAGAGACGTGAAGCATCGCGTCTCTACTACCAACACCCCATTCAATTAAGGCCAAATCTCCCTTTTTTACCCTCAATCACGCACAGATAATAGTATTCTAATATTAATATTTTGTAATATTAGAATATTAGAATATCTAAACGACTGAAATGACTCATTACTTTTTATCTAATTGTGATTTTTCTATAGGTAATCCATAAAAATCAAATAAACAAGTTATAATTTCATTAGTTCATCAGAAAATTAGAATATATTGAATAACTTATGTTATGCAATTCTTCATAAAAAAATTGACTATTTCCATAAATCTGATAATATGCGTTTCATTTTTTATATCATTAAACAAGATATTTCTTGGCTAAGTGCTTGATTTTATTTACTTGTTATTCAAAAAATCTTTTTAAAATCAATGATTTGTATTTAATTGGTACAAATTCTATCAGGATTTTGAGTGAACTCATTAAAAAAGTGAATAGACAACCTCAGCTTTATCTTTTAGCAAGCGGGTTATTCAACCAACCTACACCCGCTCGCATCGAAAATTTGCGTAGCTTACTCAATGAACTCTTGCAAACGATACCCAAAAATGCGCCTGAGTTGCCAATATTAATGGCGTTAAAACCACAACTAAACTATAAAGAGGATTTAGAAACAGAATATAGTCGATTATTCATTTTAGCTTTTCCTAATAAACCGGTTCAGCCGTTTGCTTCATATTGGCTGGAATCTGATCAGAGCTTGATGGGGAATTCGACTTTAGAAATCAAAAAGATGATGGCGGAACAGGGTATAGAAGTCGCTGAAAACAGTGGTTTATTGCCAGACCATATCGTCTCAGAACTAGAATTTCTAGCCTATCTTGCCAGTCAAGATGATGAAAAAGCGCGGCAAACACAACAGCAACTATTGGAACAACATTGCGCTCGCTGGATGCCGCAATTTATAGCGGAACTCAAGCAAGCGAACCCAATACTCTATTACCAATTAGCAGCCGATTTTCTTATAAACCTGACAGGTTTTTAAAACCTGTCAGGTTTTTTCAACCTGACAGGTTTTTTCTTCAACCTGACAGGTTTTTTCAACCTGTCAGGTTTTTCTAGTGAAGGAGTTTTAATTATAATGAGTACCCAAACCCACTTTGACCCTTCTCGCCGTGCCTTTTTAGGCGCAACGGCTGGGGGTACAGCACTGACGATTGCAGGGCTGCCTAGCCAAGCCCTAGCAAGAATCAATGCTCCCCATGACCCTGAAAAATTAAAAGAAACCACAGAAGTCTTCGGTTTCTGCGATATGTGCTACTGGCGTTGCGGTTTAAAAATCCGCTCTCGCGATGGTAAAGCCGTCAAAATTGATGGCAATCCAGAACATCCTAACAACTGGGGTGTAGTCTGTGGAAAGGGCAACGCTGGATTAATGGTTGCGTATGCCCCGAATCGTCTCAAACATCCTATGAAGCGCGTGGGTAAAAGGGGTGAAGGAAAATGGAAACAGATTTCTTGGGATGAGGCATTGGACACAACTGCCAAGGAACTCCTCAAAGTCAAAAAGAAATATGGCCCTCAAGCACTGGCTTTGATTGGTCACGGTAGCTGGGAGAAACCTTATCATCGCCTCGCCCATGCTTTCGGTACCCCTAATACAACGAGTCCTGTTTTTGGTCTCTGTTGTGGCCCTCGCGGCTTGTCTAATATGATGATAATGGGGCGCAACCTGACGGGTAACGAAACCCTCGATTTGGAAAATTGTAAATACTTCCTGATGATGGGACGTAATATCACCGAATCATTGCATAATGGCGAAACCTTGGGCTGGGTAAATGGCGTTGCCAATGGTGCCAAAGTCGTTTATTTCGATCCGCGCTATAGCATCACGGCTTCTAAGGCTGATGAATATTATGCCATTCGTCCATTGACCGATCATGCCTTCTTGTTGGCCATGATCAATGTGGTGATCAACGAAGAATTGTATGACAAACAGTTCATAGCTGAATATGTCGTAGGCTTTGATGAACTCAAACAACGGGTGCAGAAATACACGCCCGAATGGGCAGAACCCATCACAGAAGTACCTGCCAAAGATATTCGCCGCCTTGCGAAAGAAATGGCTGCCAAAGCCCCATCAGTATTTGTTTATTCACCGCGCCGGCTGACCCGAAGTTCTAATGACTTCGGTACGGGGATGTCAATCACCATTCTGAATACCTTGTTTGGGGTTTGGGGCCGTAAGGGAGGCGTTTTTACACCTCAAAAGTACAAGGTTCCAGAAATAGATTTGCCGGAATTTGAACATGCTACTGCTCTTCGTAATGACAGTGGGGGTGATTTTAATTACGAGCAACCCGAGATTCCACTCGCACATATTCAGGACGAATCGGGTAAATACCACCGTGCTGACGGTGCTGGTGTTATGGGACGTTGGCCAATTGCCAACGCGCAGTATGGTTTAACCAATGAAATGTGGCGCGCGATGGCAGAACAAAAGCCTTATCCGATTCGGGCCTTGATAACAGCCGGTGGGAATGGTTTTCTGAACAGCACGAATTACGATATCATTCGTAAAGCCCTTGAAACGGTTGATTTTTATGTCGCAGGTGATGTTATTCCCAATGAGATGAATATGTATGCCGATATTCTCTTGCCCGAAGCGAGCTATCTTGAACGCTATGATGATTTGCAAGTCGGTGGGGCCCGGGAAGGCTATGTTGCAGTGCGGATGCCCGCTATGAAACCACTGCATGACACTCGTGATGCGTGGACAATCTGTAAGCAACTCGCTGACCGCATGGAGTTGGGTGCTTACTTTCCGCATGACTCCATTAAAGAGTTATTGGATGATCGACTGAAAAAAGCCGGCTCATCCTTGGCTGAAATTGAGAAAGTGGGGATTCTCAAAATCCCGGCCGATCCGGCAAAGTATTTTCCACTTGACCATGGTGGTAAGTTGAAAATTAAAACGCCAGGTGGCAGTACCAAAGCGGAACTCATCCCTGGAATGCTCAAACAGATGGGATATGATAAAGCCTTGGATTACGTGGAACAAGTTCGTCCGAATGAAGACGAATTTCACATGACTTTTGGGCGCATCGGCTTCCATACGCACGCCCGTACTCAGGATAATGTCTGGACGGCTGATTTGATGCGTGAAAACGTGTTGTGGATTCATCCAGAACCGGCGACTAAACGAGGAATTAAAGAAGGCGATCTCGTTAAAGTCACTGATCGTAAAGGGCGCGATGGAGAAATCAAGGCAAAAGTGACTGCCCGAATTCGCAAAGACACTATTTTCATGGTACATGGTTTTGGTCACTGGGATAAACGCATGACCACAGCATACGGCCAAGGTGTAGCCGACTCCGATTTGGCTTCTTATGCAGTAGACCCACATGTCGGTTCCATGAGCATGGGTCTATCTCTTGTCAAGGTTGAAAAGGTATAAGGAGGAATTAAAAAATGACAAAAAAATATGTCATGTTAGCTGACACGGTTCGCTGCATTAACTGCAAAGCTTGTGTCGTTGCCTGCCGCGCAGAATGGGAAACGCCAATGGGCTACACCCGTGACTGGGTGAAAGAAGTGGAGTGGGTTCAAAACGATCAGCCCAAAGTCATGTTATTTCCGGGCCGCTGTCAACATTGCGATGACGCGCCCTGTATAGAAGCCTGTCCTTCTGGTGCAGCCTATAAGCGGGCAGATGGTCTCGTCTTGCAGGATAACTGTATTTGCTCTGGTTGTGAGCTTTGTGTACCCGCTTGTCCTTATGAGGCGCGGTGGCTTAATCCGGTAACCAATACGATCAGCAAATGTACTTTCTGTCAACCGCGTATTGACAAAGGACTGGAACCGGCTTGTGTCCAAACTTGTGTGGGCCGCGCCCTGATTTTCGGTGATATGAACGATCAGGAATCTGAAGTCTCTAAACTCTTGAAAGAGAAGGAATGGGTCAGGTTGACCACCGATGAAGTCAATATTGGGCCTAACCATTATTACTACACCGCTGGTGAAGCCTTACCTGATGAAGTCATGCCTAAATTACATGATCGTCATCTCTCTGGTAAAACCATGGAAATCGTTAACCCGATTGGGGCTATTGCCATCGGTGGTATGTTGCTAACCTTTTTAGGTGCCGGCGTGATGAAGTTGATAGGTCGTCGCAATGAAGTCAGTACATCCGAAAATCAGGAGGAGAAATAACCATGAGTGATACCAATACATCCCAAATGATCCATGTGCGGGAAAAGAAAAGCATTTATATGCATTGGTTCAATGCCGGTATTCGCTTACTGTTGCTTCTCACCGGTTTTGGCATTATTTCAGGCGAACTGGTCCGAGTGGTACCGGCTTTTTGGCCTACATTTATGCAGGGACTCTTTGGCGGTAATGAGAACCTGATATTAATCCATTCCATTTTGGCTATGATTTGGATAGGCGTTTTTGTGCTATTTATCATCCTCAATTTCACCAACATCGTTTGGCCTTTTCTTAAAAAGGTGTTGGTGCTGACGCCTTCATCTGCCATAAGGGATCTGAAATCAATGAGCATCAATTTGCTTCAGTTATTTGGGCTAATGAAAAACGTGCCTATAGCACCGCAGGGACGCTATAATGGGGCCCAACGGCTATTGGGAACGATGCTTATCTTTTGTTCCATCGTCCTCGCTTTTACGGGATTATACTTGTTTTTCGGACCACAATTTCTGAACTTTTCAGAAAATCCCCTATATGGCGCGATTTTCCGCTGGTTTTTAGTCGCACATGTTAGTTGCGTTTTCTTAGTAATCACTGGGGTAATCGCCCATATTTACTTTGCGATTATTGAAGAACCTGAATGTCTGGAAGCCATGAAATCCGGCAATATCAGCGTAGACTTTATCAAACACCATAATGTATTATGGTATGATGAACTGAAACAAGAAGGTAAAGTTTAAGTCAAAAGGGCAGACACACAAGTCTGCCCTACAAATATGTTGTATTATACGATTTTCATATCGGGCGAACATCTGTGTTTGCCCTCCTCCAGCTTGTTCCCCCTCCAGCTTGTTCCCCCTCCTGTTTGTTCCCCCTCCTGTTTGTTCACCCTCCGTTATACTAGTGCAGGATCGCTCCAATCCTAAGACCACCTAGCCTGCCTAAAAAGGGGCAACCACAAGGGTTGCCCCTACGAACGGTTTGTAGGGGCAATCCCTTGTGGTTGCCCTGGTTTTTCAATACCATTTTGGTTGCCCTTTGCGGTAAAATACCTGTTTATTTGTGCTTCTGTACTTAAACCTATAACTACAAGGATTTGATATAATAAAGGATAAACCTATAACGACAATCTTAAAAACAAGGGCTTGCTTTTACCGATTTATTCCTCTTCATATCCGGTAATCATTGCTTTGATATTGCCAAAAGGTTTGTCACTCATTGTGATACTGAGGTAGAGGTGTGCTATCAAAAACGCTAACATGGCAAATGCGGCTGCGGTATGTATTAAGGCGACGATCATTAAGCTGAAGCCTTCTAATCCCCAACTCTCCCATGAGGCATAAAACAGATATAATAGGCCCGATATCCAAATCATCGGAGAAATCAAGACATGTAGCGAAAGATAGGCCATGCGCTGTAAAGGATTATGCTTTTTTAAGCGCGTTTTATGGAACGGATGTTCTGCCCCTTGGAAGATACCTATCGTGTAATAACGCACCATCACCATGATTTGTGCAAAACTGGCCGGTATATATTGTTTCCATTCTCCTGTGGTGAGATGCCAGAAAATCGCAAATATCCATAAGCCAATTAATGTCCATGCCAGAATGATATGTGTATTCACGGCGGCTTCAAAGCCTAGCCAATGGATTGTGCCATGAATCTCAAATCCGGTGATTAACATTGATAGGATTAATAACGCTTGGGCCCAATGCCAAAATCGTTCAAAGCGTTTATACATCATCACTTGTGCCATCAGTTTTGTCCTCCTTTGTGAGCGAATATCAAGCGGCCTAATCCATGTCATAAAACACCTACCAAAGTGGCTAAGACAGTCAGCCATCCGATGAGATCAAGTAACTCATTTTTATCTCTACCCGGCATATAAAAATCGGTGAGTTTGGATAAACGGCCATTTTGACTATGGCAGGCTTCGCATCCTAAGGCCTCTTCTTTTGGCGCTATGGTATGTGACAGTGCCCAATGCATTGTGGTACTGAGAAAGCCATATTGTCCGGTATAATTCGCGCCAATGTCATCCATACCGGCTTTTATGGCTGTGTTCCAGTCGAAAGATTGCCAATAAGCGGTTTCCTCTTTTCCAAATAAATGGGTGATGACTAAGGTATTGTTGCCTTTATCATAGGCTTGTTTACCGCGCATGATTTTAAAAGGCCAAATTCGCGCTTTGGAATTCTGATAGTCTCCAGAAAAGGTGTTGACGGCTACGGGTTGAGTCGGATCGATTTTCTCATCCAATAAGGTGTAGCGTATGTTGCCGGCATACCAGGCGTATTCTGGTATCACATTTTCGTCCCATTTAAACTCGCCTTTTTTGGTGACATAAGTGACGTGTCCCTGAGCATTCTTGGTTTTGATATGCTTTCCTTCAGGTGTCATGCGTCCTGCAACTGACCAATCCCACCAGACGTTGGTTGGTACACCGCCTCTGGCATAAGCGGGAATATGGCAAGTTTGACAAGCCACTTTATTCGTATGATCATTGATCTTGTTATTCACGGTGCGAGAATGGGCTTGGCTACCGTGGCAGGATTCACACGTTGCACGGCTTTGATCACTCCTACCAGGTATATCAATACCTTGTTCATCTTTAGCAATCGTCGTATAACGACTGCCTTTAACATCATGACTATCAGCGGTATGGCATACCGCGCAATTAAAATTTAACCCCTGCTCATCCATGTGAACATCAAGTGCCTGATTTGGATGGTTTAAGGAAGAATCCAAATCACCATGTTTCACGCCATTGCCACCGCCACCATAAAAATGGCAAACGCCACAAGTTTGGCGAGTCGTTTCACCTACATTTTGTGCAACATAACTCAAATCAGGGGCTTTGAAGATATTTTGGCTCTTTTTTGGGAAGGGTTTATCTTGATAAGCCGGATGCCCGGCATCTGTTGGGAACTTTTTATAAGTGCCCGTGGTATCGTGACATACTAGGCAGTCTACATTGGATGCGTTAGAAAAATCAAACTGATTATCTTTCCAACCATAGCCAATATGGCAACTGGTACAACGCGCATAATTGCTCACAATGGAGCCGCAAAAACTATTGATAATCTGTCTTTTGCCTAAGACTTGTTGCGTTTCTGGGTGGTTAAATAACCATGTCCAATGTACCGTTTTATGGATTTGTTTCGCGGCTTCTGTGTGGCAAGTGAGGCAAGCTTTGGTCACTTGGGGGCCCGTTTGAAACGGATTTTGTAACACTTCAAATTTACTGTGGTCTGCTGTCGAAGCCACATTGTGTTGTATTTCTGTTGCAAGCACCCTATGAGCTGGTAATTGAGAAAAGAGCATGAACAGCAAGCAAAATAGAGGCCGATGCAATGAGCTTATCATTATCATGGTAATTATTAATTATTTATTACTAAAAAATAGTTTGGACATTTTTTATGTCTTATGAAAAAAAGTCTTTTTATCAGATTTATAAAAAGAGATCAAGCCTGGGGATATCAAGTCGTAGATTTGCGCCGCAAAGCGTCTCTATTCACGATGCCTCGTTTCTGAGACGCGAACATCGCGTCTCTACATCAACTCGTTTTTGGAATTGAATAATAGAGACGCGAACATCGCGTCTACATCAACTCGTTTTTTGAATTGAATAATAGAGACGCGAGGCATAGAGACGCGAGCATCGCGTCTCTACAATCAATTCGTTTTTGGAATTGAATAATAGAGACGCGAACATCGCGTCTACATCAACTCGTTTTTTGAATTGAATAATAGAGACGCGAACATCGCGTCTCTACATCAACTCGTTTTTTGAATTGAATAATAGAGACGCGAGGCATAGAGACGCGAACATCGCGTCTCTACATCAACTCGTTTTTTGAATTGAATAATAGAGACGCGAGGCATAGAGACGCGAGCATCGCGTCTCTACAATCAACTCGTTTTTTGAATTGAATAATAGAGACGCGAACATGAGACGCGAACATCGCGTCTCTACAATCAACTCGTTTTTTGAATTGAATAATAGAGACGCGAACATCGCGTCTCTACAATCAACTCGTTTTTTGAATTGAATAATAGAGACGCGAGGCATAGAGACGCGAGCATCGCGTCTCTACATCAACTCGTTTTTGGAATTGAATAATAGAGACGCGAGCATGAGACGCGAACATCGCGTCTCTACAATCAACTCGTTTTTTGAATTGAATAATAGAGACGCGAACATCGCGTCTACATCAACTCGTTTTTTGAATTGAATAATAGAGACGCGAGGCATAGAGACGCGAGCATCGCGTCTCTACATTTTCAAGTCGTTCAAGACTTTTTTAATCTCTTTTTTAACTTGAGCTCGTTGGCTAGACTGCGTTTTGACATGTGCGCCGCCTTTTCGCATAATGAGCGCACGCGCTACCGGATTTATGATTTTAAGTTTTAACATGATTTAACACCTTCAAGTTTATAGGGTGGGTAACGGTGTTGCCCACCATTCGTTTTATCTCATTAATCAATAAAGCCTTAGCCTTTCACGCATACCACTTGTTTTAAAGTATGCACGATTTCTACCAAATCACTTTGGTTTGCCATGACTTCATCTATTGATTTATAAGCCCCTGGAATTTCGTCAATTACTTTATTATCTTTGCGACATTCCACCCCTTCAGTTTGCTTTTCCATATCTGCTTGATTAAAAAGGCGTTTCGCCTCAGTGCGACTCATTTTGCGCCCTGCACCGTGCGAACAGGAACAGAAAGATTCGGGATTACCTTTGCCGCGCACAATAAAAGATTTAGCGCCCATACTGCCGGGGATAATGCCTAATTCACCTTCACCCGCTCGAATAGCCCCTTTTCGCGTTAAAAACACTTCTTCACCAAAATGGTTTTCTATTGCCACATAATTATGATGACAAGTGATAGCCTCTTTAGTAATATCGAAAGGTGGCAGAGGTTTACGCAACGCTTCAATAATAAAACGCATCATTTCTCGTCGATTAAATAAAGCATATTCCTGTGCCCAATGCACCGCTTCCACATAATCGTCAAAATGTTGCGAGCCTTCCGTAAAATAAGCTAAATCACGATGTGGCAATTGCGACAAATGTTGCTCCATATCTTTTTTAGCTAAACTGATAAAATAACGCCCAATAACATTACCAATCCCTCGACTCCCTGAATGCAGCATGATCCAAACGGCTTGGTTTTCATCAAGACAAACCTCAATAAAATGATTACCACCGCCTAAAGTGCCTAATTGTTGTGTCCACCTTTTGTAGGGATTTTTCATCATTTTGCCGATAGCGGGATGTTTCTCAATAATCTGCCTTTCAATTACCTTATCAAGCGCCTTGATTGTTGAGTTTTTAGCTTGTATTGACTTGTGCATGGCATAACCGACGGGCACGGCTTCTTCAATCGCAAGGCGAACACGCTTGAGATTATCTGGCAACTGATTAGCAGTGATAGATAAACGGGTTGCCGCCATCCCGCAGCCAATATCAACACCAATTGCCGCCGGAATAATCGCCCCCTTGGTTGGAATCACCGAGCCAATTGTGGCACCAATACCCGTATGCACATCAGGCATAGCCGCAACATGACTATGAATAAAAGGCAACATCGCCAGATTCGTTAATTGATCAAGCGATTTAGAATCCACATCTTCGCTATAAATTTTGACAGGCACTTTACCTTTATTTAAAACCATTTGAATTGGCATCATAAATTCCTCATAGGTAGGGTGGGTAACGGGTTGCCCACCATTGTGATAAGACAAAAAAAAACCTGACTAACAATTGTCAGCCAGGTTTTTTTCAAACGTAGGAAAAAACACGCACACTTCACCCTGAAGGAAGACAATCATAAAAATGCCTTCCAGCCAGACTCTGTGGGTTGGAAAGCTATTGTAAATTATTTGACGAGTATTGTTGAAACATGGTGTTTTTCCTTAAAATGTGTATAAGCCAATATTCAATAGAACGCAGATTTGACTGATTGTCATGATTGGCGCTGATTTTTTTTAATCAGTCCAAATTTTAATCAGTGTTAATCATGAGAATCATGAAAATCAGCGTTCTATCTACAATGTTAAAAGACTTAGGTGTGAATGATTGCGAAAACGAAAAAAGAATGAGGGCAAAAAGAAGCGCGAATTTTATACCTATTTGCAAAAACTTGTCAAGCTACGGTTTGGTGGGCAACATAAACAACGGATTGGTGGGCAACATAAACACGTTACCCACCCTACATTGGTGGGCAACATAAACACGTTACCCACCCTACATTGAACATTTATAACTGAACACTGAACAAATGACTTTTTTTCTAAAACGGCCTTATATTTTAGCTTTACTGATTGCAGTCGCCTTAGGGGCTTGGTTATTCTCAGGCCAGGCGAATGTTGAGCAACAATCTCAAGTTCAAAAACAACCGACAACGGAACAAGCACAGCCTAGTGTGATGCAAGTGCGTGTGCGAGAACAAAAGGCGCAGCTTTTAACTCGTGAAATCATTTTAACAGGGCGCACTGCGCCACTTCGTACCGTATCATTACGGGCAGAAACAGATGCGCGTGTTATCCAAATTGGCGCCGCGCGCGGCGCACGAGTTAAAAAAGGCAATTTAATCATACGTTTAGCAACCGATGATCGCGCCTTACGTCTCAAAGAAGCACAAGCTTTGGTTAAACAACGCGAGTTTGAATACAAAGCGATGCAGAGACTCTCAAAAAAAGGTTATCAGTCGCAGACACAAATCGCTGAAGCGTTAACCTTATTAGAAAGTGCCAAAACGCAAGTTGAGCAAGCCAAGATTGCGCTAAACAATACCGTCATACGGGCCCCATTTAAAAGCGTATTAGTTGAGCGACAAATTGAATTAGGGGATTATGTCTCCACAGGTGACACCATCGCCGAACTCATGGATGAAGATCCATTTTTAGTCGTAGGCGAAATCAGCGAACGACAACACCATCAATTAAAGTTAGGGCAGATTGCCAAAATACGTTTAATCACGGGGCAAACCATAACCGGTAAAATCACACTCATTTCGGCCCGCGCCCACACCGAAACGCGCACCTTTGATATTGAAATACAAATCTCTAATCCTAAAGGCAAAATAGCGGCCGGTATGACGTGTGAAATTCGTATTCCCCTTGAAAAGGTTTATGCCCATAAAGTCTCTTCAGCCTTGTTATCACTGAATGATGAAGGCATATTAGGTGTCAAAACCGTCAATGATGAAAATCGCGTCGTTTTTTATTCCGCAAAATTTGCCCGTGCAACAGCACAAGGCATTTGGTTAACCGGTTTACCAAAACAACTGCGTTTTATAACCGTAGGGCAAGGATTTGTACGCCCAGGAGATTTAGTACAACCCGTGCCCGAATCAGAAATCGCCTTAAAATCGACATAACGGTTTGTAGGGGCAATCCAAAAAAGCCTTCTTAAAATGAGACTTTTCTTGCGTTTCTTGCGTCTCTTGCGTTTTTTTTCAATCGCAAGTTCACCCAAAGAGGTTACGATAAACCCATTTTTCAGTTTTCTTTGAGAATATCGACACCAGCAGGTGGCGTGAATTTAAACAAGCTCTTCCGAAATCTGAGATTCTGTCTCACTTGACTAAAGTTGATATGGGTAGTCTGCCCTAAATTATCCAGCAGTTCAAAACCCAGAATCGTATCGCCCTGCAAGTTGATGCGCATACTGTCAAATTGGGCTTCAGCATCTTTGGGAATTAACTCAAAGCGTGTGATTTCATCTTTGGGAATTAACTCAAAGCGTGTGATTTTGGGTTGAAAGGGCAGTTTGTTAACAAAAAAATCCTCTTCAAGTTTACGGTTACGGCTTAATAAAAAAGCCGGCGTTTTACCCAAAGCCGCATTTAGGGCTTTCACCGTGACTTGTTCTAAATCACTGTCGTAAATCCAGACTTGTTTCCCATCAGCAACGAGTAACTGATTGTAGGGTTGTAGATATTCCCAACGAAATTGGTTAGGGCGTTGCACATACATCTTACCGCTTGATTCTTCCAATAACTGGCCACTTTCATTGTAGAGTTTTTGGTTGAATTGTGCGTACACCGTTTGCAAACTCTGTAAAAACTGATTCAACTCCTCATGGGATTGGGCAGCATAAAGCCAATTCGGTAAACATCCCAATAAAAACAATAACCAGTGTAATTTCATAATAATCGCCTTTGAAAATTCAAATTCAGAAATTGTAGGCTAGTTCAGGTGTTCAGAAAGCCGTTGGCCGTGGCCTGAACCTCATGAATTTGCCTCACATCGTTCAGGTGTTCAGAAAGCCGTTGGCCGTTGGCCTGATCCATCTCCCTATTTCCATTTAATATTGCAACCGATACTCGGTATTTGTTCCGGGTTAACCGGTTCTCCCGCCAATATCGCATCTAATGCGACACGAATATCTTTGCCCGTTACGGGCGCATCATTTCTAGGCCTCGCGTCATCCAACTGCCCCCGATAAACGCATTTTAAATCTTTGTCAAAAACATAAAAATCGGGTGTACAGGCTGCTTGATAAGCTTTAGCCACTTCTTGGGTTTCGTCATACAAGTAAGGAAATGAATACCCCAATTGCTGCGCGACGACTTTCATCTTATCTGGAGAGTCATCGGGATAGTTGACAACATCATTCGCGTTGATCGCAATAAAAGCAATCCCTTTCGGTTGATAATCCTTCGCAAGTTTCACTAATTCCCCTTGTACATGTTTAACGTAGGGGCAGTGATTACAAATAAACATGATCACCGTAGCAGTGTCAGATTTTAAAGTTTGCAACGTTACCGTGTCGCCTGTAACGGTATTCAGCAAACTAAAATCAGGCGCAGTCGTGCCTAGCGGCATCATGGTAGAGGGTGTTGAAGCCATAAATTTCCTCTTTGTTGAAGTTGTGAAGGGATGAAAATGATAACATAATCACAAAGATTGTATAGGCAACCCAGAAATAAAAATAAACGCGCTTTGACGCTAAAGACGCTAAAGAGGCACTTTTTCAATATAAATCAAAGCTTTGCGTATCTTGCGTATGAGAGATAGAACGCTGATTTGACTGATTCTCATGATCAACACTGATTAAAATATTTGTCGATTTAAAAAAAATCAGCGCCAATCATGACAATCAGTATCATCAGCGTTCTATTCGATATTTCAAAAAATGTTAATGTTGTAAGCGACTTATATAAATTGATGATCACTCTTTTATTATAAACAATCCTTGTCGTTATGATTCTATGTCAATAGCGAATGAAGTAGAGGTAGGCGCTAAATGAACACAAAATTTTCTGAACTGTTGTATCAATATTTGAAAGTTGAACGGCGACTCAAAGTCGCTGATTTGGCTAAAAAAATAGAAATAACATCCGGCGCATTGTATAGATGGCTCAATGATGATGTTGCACACCCAAACTGTGAAACCGTTTTTAAGTGTGCCCAAGCACTGGGTTTAAATGCCATTCAACAGGCTGAACTGCTAGAAGCGGCTGGTTGCAAAAATTATAATCATTTTGTTAAACCACCTGAACCCATTCCCGTGGTGGGTAAAGCGATTTGTCATCCTTGTCAATTTTTTGGACGAGGAGATGCCTTGAGAAGAATCTACAACGCATGGCATCAAGACAACAATCTGCAAAATATCGCCATCATTGGGCCAAGATATGGCGGTAAAACATCATTGTTGCATTATTTAAAAAATATCACGAGAGTGCCACTCAATCAATTACGTTCTGGGCAACCCAAAGCTTGGAACAAGTGGCTACCCGATCATTTCCAATTCGCTCTGATTGATTTTAAAGATAAGAGATTGGATACGCCACAAAAAGCCATACAAGCGATATTAGAACAATTGGGCATAGAATGCCTAGCAGAATCGTGCAACTTGTTCACCTTTTCAGATTTACTCAAAGAACAAAACAGGCCAACAGTGATTTTGATGGATGAAATAGAAGCAGGATTGGAAACGTGTCAGCTTGATACGGCGTTTTGGCAACAATTGCGGTGTTTAGCGGGAACCGATGGGCAAATAGGAATAGTTGTCACGGCCCATGATATGCAGAAAATCGCTCAATATGAGGGCAAATCTTCACCCTTTTTCGGTATTTTTAGCACAATTTATATTGAGCCCTTTACTCAGGAAGAAGCCAAAGAAATGTTAGCCAGTTCTCCTATTCCATTTGAAGATCAAGATAGAGATTGGATCATCAAGGAAAGCGGTTGTTGGCCCGCCTTATTGCAAATATTGTGTTATGAACGTTTATTGGCTTTGGAAGAAAAGCAGATTGATGAGCATTGGAAAAAGGAAGGTTTAAAACGACTGAAACCCTATCATTACTTGTTTCAAATTGAGGGGAATTGATAGCAAGTACAAGAATTGCAAACTAAAGTTTGCACTCCAATTGCAAACTAAAGTTTGCACTCCAATTGCAAACTAAAGTTGGAACGTAAAGGCAAACTAAAGTTGGAACGTAAAGGCAAACGTTGAACGGGATATAGGGCAATTATTCATCATTCTTCTTGGCTTGTTGTTTGAATAGCGGTAACAAACTGTTACCCAAACCAAGAACTTGAACACCTCGACTTAACAGGGTTGCTGCAAGGAATCCCCAGTTAAAAAAGAATACGCCGATAAGGCTAATCCCCGCTGGAACCGTGGCAAAGATAAAATTCTTTTGCATGTTTGAATTAAATTCTTTCACGATTTCAAATAGATATGTAAATTTATCCAGTGTGCCATCCATCAATATAATTTGGGCTGTATCTGTTGCAACCGTTGTTGCGCCATGAAGAGAAACCGAGACGTTTGCTTTTTTCAAGGCAATGCTATCGTTGATACCGTCACCCACAAAACAGATCGATTTCCCCTCTTTTCGTAAACCTTCTACTAAATCGGCTTTGTTTTCTGGCAGGGTGTTAGCAAAGTAGTGATCAATGCCCAGAGTTTCAGCCAGCTTTTTTGTCGGTGCTTCGTGATCTCCACTAATAATATAGGTGGCGATATCGCGTTGATGCAGATAGTCGATAATCTCTTTGGCCTCGGGCCGAATCGTCGCCTGTAGCTCAATCACACCAGCCACTTGATCATCGAAGGCAACATAAACCAATGAGTGGCCTTGTTCATGGCTCTCTTTCTGGATTTGGCAGATATCTGCTGGCATGGCGATGTTTTCCATCACCATGAATTTATGATTACCTACCCAAACTATCCGGTCAGCCAGCTTGACTTGAATGCCATAACCAACTTGGTATTTGGCCTCTTCCATTTTGATAGCTTGGAGTTCACGATCATTGGTTGCCTTGAGAATAGCTTTGGCAACCGGGTGCGTTTGTCCCTGCTCGGCCGCCGCCGCATATTTCAAAATGTCATTTTCAGAAGCACCGTTGAAACAGTGGATTTTGCCAACCGTAGGCTGTTCCAATGTCAGAGTGCCTGTTTTATCGAAAATGACCGTATCAATTTCATTCAAGAGTTCCAGTGAGCGCCCATCCTTGATCAGAATGCCTTGTTCGCAAGCCAGGTTAAGAGAAATGATCATGCTTACCGGACCAAACTCTTTCATTTTATTACCAAATTTGTTTGACAGAACCGCCAACCCACTATTCAAGCCCAACACCGGCAGCGTAACGAGGAACAATCCGGCTGTTATGGGTACCGCTCGATCAGCGATGCGTTCCGCTCGCGACAGTATAGAGTCTTTATAGTCTGCCGTGTGATTGAGAATTTGCCCGATTTGCATCGCTACCGTTTCTTGTCCCGTTTTCTCGACTTCGATATAGAGTTTCCCGGCCAGAACAGTCGTTGAAGCCAATACGGCATCACCCTCTCCACATTCAATGGGTTGCGACTCTCCAGTCAGTTTATGCTGATCAACAGAAGCAAAGCCACTTTTGATGATCCCATCAATGGGAATGGTTTGACCCGCATTGACAACAACGGTATCGCCGACTTGTAATTCGTCAAATGGCATCTCAATCTCAAGCTGATTATCCATGAGCACCCAGACAGAATGGGGCAGTTCCCCAAACAGATTCCCGATATTTTGTTTGGCCGCTTGTTCATTGAGGTATCTGATTTTAAATATGATGACTTCTAGCCAACCGGTTAATGCCAAAATGGCAAAGTAGCGTCCCATGAATGCTCCTGCTATCATTACACTATCAAGCACATATACGGACAGACGCTTTTCTTTAACTAAGGTTCGGAAAGTCCATTCATACATGGGGATCATGCCATAGATCATGCTAGGTACAGTAAGCCAAATCAAGGGTGGATAAAAAAAGCTCATCCCTGCAATACCAACGTTTATGCTTGACAACATGAGGGCACGATCAACCCTTTTTTCGGCTGCACTTTTAACCTCGTATCGCCCTCCAGCCAATTGTTCCATTTGTTGACGACGTTCCTTTGAAAATACAGCGCGGCTATTTTTTTTGAATGTTTGGATGATTTCCAGCACATTCTTGTTTTTAGCTTGGGCAGATTTCCTTCTGTTTTTATTGTTTTGGCCAATTTTGGTTATACCGTACAGAATTCCGGTTGTAATAATGAGTGTTGCTATCATGGAGTACTCTTATTTTGTCAGGTCGATATGGGTTAACTCATATAGCATGCCTAAATCCGTTTCGTATCGCTTCATCAGTTCAGCCCGAGTTGTTTTATTTATCGGCCAAGTTTTGGTTTTATTCAACGCAGCTAGGGGATCAAGATACTTTCTGTATTGACTAGGTAAGCTGCGCTGTAATCTTTGAAGGGGCAAAAAACGAACATCATATCCTTTATTCCTATCTCCTGTTTTCAAGGTGATATTCGACTCGACTTCCAAGAAAACGAGTATGTTTTCTATGGTTTCTTCAAAATGATTTTTTAAGTGATCGAGCGTAATGATATGAAATTGCGCCCGATCAAATAGGGAAAAATACCGTTGCAATTGTTGCCCGAATAATCCAGAATGAAAGTAGAGATAGTTGTAATAATACTGCTTCTTCTTTTTAAATTGCTCGGAATGCAATCGCTTATTTTCGGCCTGTAGTGCTTTTTCAAAAGTATTGTAGCATTCAAAACCGTCTCGTCTTAAATGTACATACTGTGAATAGGCTTTATCTGCCGGATTTCTTAAGGTGACCAAAAATTTGGCATCCGGAAAAAGTCCTTTGAGTATGCGTGGGGAACTGGGATCAGTCAGATAAATGTGGGAAGCCTCCCCAACTATTGGCTCATCCTTCACTTCTTCATATAAGTCAAAGTATTTTGCAGTGCTATTGATATGCTTATCAAGATGATTGCAAAAAAACGAAGGTTCTTTATCTGGGCTTAAGAAAATTTCAGGATGGTTTATTAAAGTCTCATACAATAAACTCGTACCCGATTTGGCAGCCCCAATAATAAAAAAATTAGGTTTAGTGATTGATTTTATCATAATTATAAAAGTGCCAAACCTGACAGGTTTTTAAAACCTGTCAGGTTTGAATTTCGTGAGACATCCAAGTTAGATTAATTATTGTTCGTTATTTCCATCCATAAGCACCGTCTATCACAAAAATATCATCAAGTTGATGAAGATGATGAGTACCCATCAATCCTTTGTGGAAATAGGGCTCAACTGTAACTAGCTTTTCTTCAATGTATTCATCAAGCGTCAGTTTTTTAATGACATTGAGATTTAAGCCATACCCGTAAATACCATTTGAATTATTTTGAGACGGCCGTATGATTTTATCTTCATATTCAAAGAGTTGGCCCGCATTTCTGGCCACTCTTGAATCTATGATAACCGGATTACAAGCGTGGCTTTGGATATTGTCCATTTTAAGTGAATCTATTTTATAAATAAATAGATTAGTGCAGTCGTCTTGAAATCCTTTGTTTAAAAATAACCACCTTTGACTCAGTTCATCTTTGTAATAGGTGGTGTCTGATATGGCTTCTCCCTCAAATGCGGTAGCATACCGTTCCCATTTTTTCGGAAAGTCAACACATCTATAAACTTCAACGCGTTTATTTTGGCTGGTTTCAGGAATCATATAGATATCATTATCTTCTGAAAAAATGAATGGATAGGATAAATGATAGTCTAAATCCAATACATCGACTACGTCGATGACTTGATTATTTACCACCTTCCCACATGATATCTTCCCTTTCTCCGTCTGATAAGAGTACTTTTCAAAAAAGACGTAGTACTCGTCTTCATATTTAAACAAAAAAGGGTCAGCCCAAAATTCATGCTTTGGTAGTTTAAGCGGTTTTAGCCTAAATAAAGCTGACTCAAGAATATGACCTTTTCCAATAAATAAAGTCCAGCATTCATACCTGATTCCAAAAATCGTCTGCAAAACTTTTCTAACCTGTTTAGCAATAAAATGAGGGTAAAACTTAAAGAGATACTTGACAGCAAAATAGAGACTTGGAGTCGAGTACAAGCGATTGTAATAAACGGTAGATTTTTCTAGTTTCAGTCTATTTTGTTGCAGCAATCGTATATTTTTAAACAAGATATCAACCGAGCCTTCCAAAATATTAATATTGTTTTTGTTGTACGACCAATAACAATTATAAAACCCCTTATCAATCACCAATACACTATCCATCTCTGAAGTCAATTTCTGTAATGTGACACCTATTACAGGTTGCTTTAGAATGATTTCCCAAAATCCGGCAGGCACACCCCGAATAATTGAAGTGTCGGTGTGATGAAAACGCCATATTCCATATTTGGCAGCATTTAAAATGTCACCCCGAATGAGAGTAAACTCATGTTGAAGTATGATATCAAGATGATAGGCTTTAACGATTTTAGCATCTTCTTGGCTAAATATATCTAAGCAACCCTGACGTTTTGGAGACAACTTGATACATTCAATTCCATTTAAGAACGGGACTATTTCATCCTTATTCACAGTAAAGCACTGGCGTTTATAGACTTTAGCTTCAATTTTTTTCTGTGTTTCAAATAGAAATCTGCCAATAACATTTTTCTCTTGAGGCGCGGTTACATGCGTGCGACCCTCTTTTATTAAAAGGGACAGTTCTAAAGAGGAATTGTTTTTAATTTCCTCAATAATACGACGTTCCCAATTGTCGAGTTTTTCAAAATCTTTTATTAAAATGCCTATTTTTATTATCATATTGAAGCTTTCCCACTTTTATGTAGGGTGGGTAACGGGTTTTTGTTGCCCACCATATTAAATGTATTTCACACTAAAGTTTAGCTTCGCTGTACAAAGCGCGTGAAATGGTGGATCACTCATTAAAAAAAAGTTCAGTTTGTTTCCGCGCTAAGTATATGTACAAGTTAATTCTATTTTACCAATATAGCGAAGAGTATTAGCCCACTTTATTTTATAGGACTCAGTACCATGCAGTAGATCATATTCCTCTAATCCCATCGCATAAGCCGATTTGATTGCAGCATCCATCAGTAGTTTTCCAGGCGCATAGCATTCAACTTCTTGAGCAAATCCGCCATTCCAAAAACAAAGACTATTATCTCCCATCATGCAAAGGTGAATGCCAAGTATTTTTTCCTTGACAAGTAATGTCAATACGTGCATTTTTTTTGCCATAAACAGTGCGGGAAAGACTTCCTTTACAAAGGCTTGATGATCTAGCACGTTGAAACAACTACGAGAACCCATACGACTGAGGTGCAAAAATAGGAAATTTTCTGCTATTTGATGGGCAGGAAAATGGTTTGGCTCTAATTGACTGATAATAATATTATTTTCTCTAGCCCGCTTTTGTTTTCGCTTTAAACTTCCTCTAAAATTAGCACTTCTGGTTGTTAAATATTCATCATAGGTGGTAGGAAGAAGAAGGTAAGGGCAACTCTCTTTGTGGAGAGCTTGCTCAAGATTGTAATCGGGTGCCAACAATTTCACCGCACGCGCACAGTTAGACTCTTTTCGGATACCTTCGAGTACTATTTTGTGATAACCTCTAGGATTTGATATCGCATAATCCAATAACTCGGCAGCAACAAAGATATCATTATAGGAAACAATGATATCATTGTAATCACTTAAAGGAGTTGGAAAGAGGGCGTCTTCACCATTACTTTTCACTGCAAGCGGCAGAATGCCTACAATACTCGTGTCGCGTCGTGCCACAATAACATAAGGTGATATGGACGGTGTCACCTTACAGGCCGCAAGAAACCACTCAGGCGAACTGAAGGCGCGATTACATGTTGAATGCATCAAAAGCGCAGTCCACTCTGACGAAATCGCTGCAACTTCAGATACTTCTGTGAGTACTTGGTAGTAGATGGTGACAGGCGTTGCTGTTTTCATGTTATAAGTGTTTTATTTCTTATTTAAGCCGTTAAATTGAGTTCCGTCAGTTTATCCCAAAGTGCTGCTGGAATCTCCATGTCCATCCACTGAATGATTTCCGAGACTTCTTTGCCTGAACGGGCACCGGAAATAACGGTGGCAACGGCAGGATGTCGCAAGGGGTATTGCAAGGCTGCCGCACCAAGGGGAATTTCAAAGCTTTTACAAACTGTTGCGATTTCCTTGGCTTTGGCGATTTTATCCGCAGAGGCTGGGCCGTAATCATACATCACGTTTTCCGCAAAGGGATTCGCCAGTAAACCCGTGTTGAAAACCCCGCCAATAATGAGCGAAACAGAACGTTCCAGACATTTAGGCAACAGGGTATGCAAGGGTATTTGTTCTAATAAAGTAAAACGCCCTGCGAGTAAAAAGCAATCAAAGTCTCCATGATCTAAAGCGTCTGAACAAACTTCCCATTCGTTCACTCCCAAACCAATCGCTGAAATAACCCCTTCGCTTCGGAGCTGCTCTAATGCTTTGTAAGCGCCTTTCATGGCTTGCTGAAAAGCAATGGGCTGCGCTGTTTTGCCATGTGCCAACGTATCAATGTCATGGATTAGCGCAATATCAATTCTATTGAGGCCCAATCGTTGTAAGCTATCTTCTACAGATCGCATAGCGCCATCGTAACTATAGTCAAATTCGAGATCAAATGGCATTGTCGTGCGATAAAAACGCTCCGTTATAGGGGGTGGATTGCAAGGTCGAAGTAGTCTGCCTACTTTGGTCGAAATCACGAATCTGTCTCTGGGTTGATCACGTAAAAAATCGCCCATCCTCCGTTCGCCCAGTCCAAATCCATAAAACGGTGCGACATCAAAATAGCGAACGCCTTTTGTCCAAGCCATTTCAAGGGCTGCCATAGCTTGCAGTCGAGGTACCTCAGTGTACATACCCGCGATTCCCGTCGCGCCTAGGCCAAATTGAGTCAGTTCTAAACAAGTTTTTCCTAAGATATTTTTTTCTAGCATTAATAAAATTCCTCAAGTCTTAGTACAACGGATCAGGGGAGTGATCGGATTGGTGCAAGAGCTATTTTCATATTTTTTCCTAACCTTTCAGAATGGGAATGTAGCCTCAATAGCTACCAGATAACTTTAATTCTTGCACAACACCAATCCGGTAAATCCCCGGAGCCAAAGTACTGCCGGCCGGGATAATAGATAGAACCTACATTGCATGACTACCTAATATGTTCATATATAAGATTGATTTTGTTAATATATTCTTCCAAACTATATTGATTAATTTTCTCCAACCCCTTTTTAATAATAGAAGCCCTCAATTGAGGATTGCGATAAATCATATCAATTGACTGCGCTAACGCAGAAGCATTCCCTGGGGTAAACAGTAAACCATTTTCTCCGTGCGTAATGATTTCAGCAGGGCCTGAAAGATTTGAAGCAATAACGGGAACACCACAAGCTTGAGCCTCTATAATCACATTGCCAAACGCTTCTGAAATAGAGGGCAGTACAAGCACATCAAATAATCGGTAAACTTTTTCAGGAGAATTGACAAAACCTAGAAAAGTCACTTTTTCTTGCAGCCCAAGTTCAATCGTCAACTCATTAAGCTGCTTTCTCATTTCCCCGTCGCCAACGAATATGAGATGGGCTTCAAATGCCAACTGACTCAATGCCATAATTAAAAATTGACACCCTTTTACTTCATCAAAACGGCCGACAAAGCCAATCTTGAACCCTCGCCCTTCAAACTGATTCAATAACTTTTTTGAAACTGCCACATTAGGATGAAATTTATTCAGGTTGGTAAAATTATGAACAATATCAATTTTATTGGAATCAATACCACACTTTTTGATCAACAATGCTTTGGTTGCACTGGAAACAGCAACGTAACGATCCACTTCGGCCCTAGACAGTTTAAAAAGTGTGATCATGCGCCAATGAAACCATGAAGAACAATCGGTACCAAATATTGGACCATGTTCGTGAAAAACGAGTTTTAGGTTGGGACACCAAATTTTTTTAATAAACCAAGCCCTGAATTGGGAACGGACTAAATGGCAATGCAAGATGTCGATTTCATGTGCCTTGATGAAAGCAACTATCTTTCTTAATGGCTTCACAGAATGCTTATTGTAAGTCGAATCAATAAAAATATTTGGATGTCTAAACTCAAAATGTGGCGGATTCTGCCTCAAAGCGTATAAGAAAATATTAGCATTACTCAACTGAACATCAAAGGGTTCAAGTGCAATCGTCTGTGCCCCGCCTGGCGTTAGCGAATCAATTAGATGTAAAACACGCATTGTCATTGTTTTGAGAGTTGTTGAGTAGAGACAGAAGTTAAGTTAAACAATATTCAGCGGTGATTTTGCTGCCCGACTTTCGTTCCTGTCATTTTGCAGCCCGATTTTCGTTCCAATACAAAAGAGGGCAACCACAAGGGCACAAATCATGTATTTCACCCAAAAAGAAAACGCTATAATGACACTTTAATTACGAACATCGCCCTAAAATCACCCCTTCATCACCCCGCAAGTCAAGCGATTCGCCGAGTTTTTCGCCTTGTCGATCCAACAGCGTCGAAAGCAGTATCGTAGAGACTCCTCTCATTTCCACAGGCAATATCCAGGTTTTGGGATACGGGGTAAAATTGAGTGCGATAATGATATGTTCATCATCTTGCAAACGTCGATAAGCAAAAATGCCTTCTGGCGCATAGAGAGAATAATAGTCTCCTATACTCAAGGCCGCTGTGGCGCGACGGAGCTGGATGATCGCCTGCGTGAGGGAGAGCATGGAATATGGTTTATCGCGCGAACTGGCGACATTCACTTGCTTGTAGTCATCGGAAAGGCGCATCCAAGGCGAAACCTCTGCCTGACAAAAGCTTGCATTGGGGCTGCTATCCCATTGCATGGGTGTACGTTCTGGATCACGCCCTAAACCTAAGTTTGGAGCAGATTTTTCCCAAGGGTCTTGGATTTCATCTAGCGGTATTTCGACATCCGCCATGCCAATTTCATCACCATAATAGAGGGTTGGTGTGCCCCGTAAGGTGAGTAAGAGCATCATGCCCACTCGTGCTTGGGCCTTGCCTACGTGAGTTGCAAAGCGATGTTTGTCATGGTTACCTATCACCCAGTTAGGCCAAGCCCCTTCTGGTAGTGAGCTTTCATAGTGATCGACAAGCCCATGCATGGCTTCCGCATACCAAGGGGTAGAAAATATACCAGAATTTAAGGGTAAATGAAACTCATCGTTCTGCCCATAATGTGTAACGACTTGTTCTGTCGATAAGTAGAGTTCACCGATCAACATGCGCTCGTCATATTCATCAGCCACTGCACGTACCCAGCGATTAAACTGATGAACTGCAGGCAAGTTCTTTGTATATTTTTCAATCATTTTCAGAGATGGATCCATACCATCGTGCCAATCATGATTAGGCGGATTATCACGAAAAAGAGGATCTTTTATAGCACGATAACAGGCATCGACACGCAGGCCATCAATCCCGCGATCAAACCAGAAGCGGAGTATATTTAGCATGGTAGCCCGTAGCTCAGGATTATGCCAATTGAGATCGGGTTGAGCCTTGAAAAAATAGTGCATATAATACTGCCCTGTTTTTTCATCCCATTCCCAAACGGTTTCTCCATCAAAACGACAGAGCCAATTGTTGGGCGGGCCCCCATCAGGGGCAGGATCACGCCAAACGTACCAATCGCGCTTTGGATTATCACGCGACGCACGCGACTCAATAAACCAAGGATGTTGATCAGAAGTATGGGCAGGCACATAATCCAAAATAATCTTTATGCCACGCGCATGAACAGCTTCAATCAGGGCATCCATATCGGCCAGCGTGCCAAAAATGGGATCAATGTCGGTATGATCGCTGATATCATAGCCAAAATCAACCATCGGTGAAGGGAAACAGGGCGAAACCCAAATCGCATCTACCCCCAACCACTGTAAATAGTCCAGCCGTTGCATAATACCGGGCAAGTCGCCAATGCCATCACCATTGGAATCCTGAAAGCTACGCGGATAAACTTGATAAATAACACCGGTTTTCCACCATTCATTCTTATAAGCCATTAAACTTCCTTTATACCTCGAAATATTTTTCTGTCTACAATGAATTTTCATTAGGGAAAATAGGCAGAATCTGAGTTTAAAATCATTTATTTTAATCAGTGTTAATCATGAGAATCATGAGAATCAGCGTTCTATCTAATTTATCTTCATTTCAGACAAGCCTTATGTTTTTTGAGTAATCTTAATTTCATTAAATTGACATTCAAACCCTTTACCAACTGGACTACAGGCATAAATGCCAATTTTAAGCGTTTCTTGACAGCGACGTAAATGTGCAATTCGCATTTGATGCCATTCATGATGATTTAATGCATATCTAATCAAAAAATCATTGCCTTTTCTCTCTATCAAATAGTGCATTGCCTTGGTAGAGGAAGGCATATCTTGGGTTGCCCAATCTGAAAAGCCTTCATTGGTAACAACTGAACCTAAACGACTGTGCATTGCATCTTCATATTCAACTGAGCATTTTATCCAATTTTCTCTATCGAGTCTAATCATAAGCCCACATTGATCATATTGAGAAACGGGATTAAATTGGGTATGGGTTTCTATCGTGAAGTCACCGTCTATATGGGTTAAAAGACAATGCCCATCATCTCGTTGAAATCCATAATGAGTACGTTGCCAGAAGTCTGTCTCTGGTTTTGTCGTAATCATTAAACCTTGAGCCAGACGATACGTCGGTTCATTTAACCAATAAAAGTCTTTAGGTATAGTAACGATTTTTGAAAAATCAATTTTCATTAGATTATAGCGTTTCCCCATTTAATAAAGTACCGTATTGTATATTATTATCTATACCATAGTTTTTAAAATTCTGGGTAAAAAACACATACATTTACAATGCATTTTGTATCACAATAGGCCATTAAAAATCAAATTTACGCCAAAGTTTTGGCATGAATGACTTATTCTCTGTGGCCCTCTGTGGCCCTCTGTGATCTCTGTGTTGAAAATTTTTTTGCACTCCAATCATGCCGTTTCCTCTGAAAATGGATACCCACTGATTGAGTACTAATGGTGGGCAAGCGGGCGGTGAGTTTATGGGTTATTCTTGAGTTTATCGTCGCCCGCTTACCCACCCTACGGTTCATCGAAATTCAAGTCAAATGCTGAACATACCACTTAACGCTATGAGTCAGCCCTGCCTTTAAATCAATTTGTGGTTGATAACCTAATTGGGAAAGCTTGCTAATATTGGGACAACGCCGTGTTGTTCCACCTGGACGTAAACTACCTGGAATAATGTTGATGTTGATGTCAAGAATCTGGCCTAATTGCTCAATCAGTTCACGTATACTGGTTTCTTTTTGAGTACCAAGATGATAGATTTCTCCCGCTTTTCCTTTTTCACCACATAATAAAATGCCACGTACTGCGTCATCAATATAACAAAAGGCGCGCGTTTCTTCGCCGCTACCTTGTATTGGGAGATCAATAGATTTTTTAGTGAGATTATCAGATAGCTTAACAATTTTAGCAACCAGTTCTGGAATCACATGCTCAAAACCCATATTCGCACCATAAATATTATGTGGACGAAAAATCACTGTCTCAAGTCCGCGTGTCCCACCATAATGTAGGGTTAATAATTCACTGGCAATTTTGCCACCGCCATAACTAAAACGGGGGTTCGTCATATCTGGGATCATGATCCGTTCTGATTCTGGCGTTGGGATTTCAGAGGGCGTGTTATACACTTCGCTGGTACTGGCTAAAATATAGCGATTGACTTTAGCCGCGATAGCGGCTTCTATCGTATTAATGGCCCCTTTGATTCCAACTTCTAATACCTCATCAGGCCGTTCATAAAAAAACCGCGTGCCGTTAATGTAAGCCAGATGCCAAACCATTTGACAACCTTCAGTGGCAGTCTGTACCGTTTTCGCGTCGCGGATATCCCCTGACACAAATTCTATCTGATCTTGTATGTCAGCCAGTCGTGTCAAGCTGCCCCGTGAATTATCATCCAGTACACGCACCTGATATCCGTTTGCCACTAATTGATGACACAATGCGGCACCAATAAAACCACTTCCTCCGGTAACTAATACTTTCATGATAAACCCTTCAAAGCTGAAGCTTGATAAAAAATTTGGTTAATATGACAGACATTCCAGATATCAACAATCCAAGTATTTGGGTTTTTCTTGGCAAGTGAATATAAGACTTCATCATAACCCGTATGATTAACCGCCACAAAGATACAATCAACATTAACAAGGGCCTTTTCTATAGGCCAATTGCGTAATTCGCCATTATGCTCATCTTTGATGGGATTGGGTAAATAATGATCACTGATACGCACTTCAAGGGGTAATTCCCGCAGAATATAACGATAGAGTTTTGGGGCTAAACTATCACGCATATCATCGGTATCCGCTTTGAAAGTATAGCCCAGTACGGCCACAACCTTATTACGAATTTTGGTTCGTTTCAAAAAATGCTGGACTAGAAAATTGGGCATATATTCATGAATTTTCCAGGCCGACAGAAACATATCTGAATAAGGCACTTTTTCATTAATCATCCCAAAATCTTTACGCAAACAAGTGCCGCCAGTCAGGCCGGGTTTAGTGATATGATTTCGAGGATAGTTATAGTTAGCCAATTCAATAATTTCGTAAATATCGGCCCCTAAATCATCGGCCACCAAGGCTAATTGGTTAGATAAGGCAAAATGAACATAACGCGTGATATTGTTCGATAATTTAACCAGTTCAGCGGTAATATAATTGGTAAACAATAAGTCGGAAGTTAACACTTCAAATAGCGCTTTTGCCATTTTTCGGCTTTTTTTGTCTTCCGTACCAATGATTTGCGGTAATGTGCGGAGTTCTTGATAGGCCTTCCCTTCTACGATACGTTCTGGACAAAAAGCCAACATAATCTCTTTTCCCACTTTTAGGGCAGTATGGTGCTTAATCCAACGGCGTATAAAACGGGTTGTTTTGGGGGCTACTGTACTACGAAGACAAATCAATTGTCCAGCAGTCAAGTGTTCAGATACACTTTTTAAGACTTGTTGAATCTGCCTCAGATCAGTTTCTATATGATTATTTAAGGGGGTACCCACAGTGATAATAATATTGTGTACTTTTTTTATGATCTCAAAATGCTCATACACTTGAAATTTTTGAGTGGCAATGAGGGCATCATAACCCGGTTCATAAAAAGGCATCTTACCATTGTTAATGGTTTCACGTAGTTGAGTATCTCTATCTATACCGACTGCGGTTAAACCTGCTTCGATAAAGGATAATCCTAAGGGTAATCCCACATGCCCTGTTCCAATAATACAAACATCATATTCAAATGAAGCCAATGTTTTAATTTTCCTTATTAATTAAAAAAAATAGAACGCTGATGACACTGATTGTTATGATTAACATTGATTAAAATATTGATTATGCCAATATTATAGTCATGTTAATCAGTGTAAATCAGGCCATAAATCAGCGTTCTATCAAGAGATTTGTTCGTACCCTGATTTTTGGTTTAACATCCTATTAAATCACGACAGAAAATAACAAATTAACTCTATTTCCCATAATAGGCTTCTATGACTGAGCAAACGTATGCCATTTGTTCTTCTGTTAGTGCTGGAAAGGAGGGTAAACTCATGCCGTTTTCATAAGCGTAAATTGAATTTGGAAAATTATCGCTTCTCATATTCTGAGGGTTTTTCTCCTTCAAATAGGCAAAACAGGGTTGTTTATGGAGTGGATAGAACAAGGTTCTGGGTTCAACACCTTTATCCTTCATAAAATCGCGAATCGCTTGCGCATTGTCTGCCAAAATGGCGACTCTGAAAGGCACCCAGTCAGCTTCTGGAGCAGGGGTTAGAAAAGAGATTTCTTCTATTTGTCCTAATCGTTGCAAATAGTATTGTTTGATCGCCTCCTTTCTTGCAATGATTTGAGGCAACTTCGCTAATTGAACCTGCCCTATCGCCGCTTGAATATCGGTAATCCGAAAATTGTACCCCATTTCTGGATGAATAAAAGAGCCCCTATCAACGCGCCCTTGATTCCTTAACAATAAGAGTTTGTGGTGCATTTCTTCATTACTCGTGACGACAAACCCCCCTTCTCCAGTGGTTATTGTCTTGTCGGCAAAGAAAGAAAATGTACCGATATCGCCAAACGTTCCTGCATGTTGGCCTTTGTAATGCACACCTAATGCGGCGGCGGCATCTTCAATCACCAGTAAGTTGTGTTTTTTGGCAAATTGAGCGACTGCGTCCATATCGGCAATGGTGCCATAAATATGAACCGGCATGATGGCTTTGGTTTTGTCATTGACAAGATGATCAGCATGACT
The DNA here is from genome assembly GCA_003645185.1 of Candidatus Parabeggiatoa sp. nov. 3. Classification (GTDB taxonomy): domain Bacteria; phylum Pseudomonadota; class Gammaproteobacteria; order Beggiatoales; family Beggiatoaceae; genus Parabeggiatoa. Next base: position 5,325 of record QNEL01000010.1, on the reverse strand, counting down.
CAACTCAATTTGAAAATTGTCTCGGTTGACTTCGACGAAAACCGGTGTAGCGCCTGCCATATGTACTGAGGTTGCAGACGCAATAAAGGTAAAATCAGGCACAATGACTTCATCACCGGGCCCAATATCCATTGCTCTCAATCCCAAATAAAGGGCCAGTGTGCCATTCGGTGCAAAAACACCATATTTAGCTCCGATCAAATCCAGCAATTGTGCTGAAAATGCTTTTGATTTTGGGCCTTCAGTAATCCAATTGCTTTCAAAGCAATCAGCTATGGCTAGATATTCTTCAGTCCCAACCCAGGGCGCAAATTGATTGACTTTCATTGTTTCAGTTATCAGTTATCAGTGATTAGTTATCAGTTATCCATGCTTTGATATCCACTATTGGAAAGGGCAACAGATTTATCTGAAGTCGGCCGCGATAAATCGTACCATGCTTTAAGCAGTATAAGTTGCCCAAGTTGCCCAAGTTGCCCAAAACAAAAAATGAACTTTTGAACCATTGAACAAAACTATATTTCACGCTAAAGTTTCGCTCGCGAAACTTTAGCGTGAAATAATGAACAGCTACTGTTCACGCCAGTTTTGAGTTTTACTGATATTACAAACTATAACATCATTAAAAGTGATAATGCATTAAATAGTTTAATGCAAAAGCGGTTGAAAAAATAAGCGATTTTGGTTGTGTCTCATTGGGGAGCACACCGTTATAGAGAAGATTTTGGGCTTCTGCTTTATTAGCAATACGCACTAATCGTTGATGTTCAGTGAGTTTGCATTGATAAAAAAAGTCGTCATCCAGATGGGTTTCTATGATAAACACGGCATCCATTTCACTGGTCAAAGGATTTCCAGCGATACCGATCAAATGGAGATGAGAATAATGTTCGCCAAAAACCAGTTCTATTTCCTCTTCAAGCTCCCTTTTCGCATCATGATATAAATTCACTTGCTGTATATCATCGCAAAAAGTGGCTAAACCACCGGCAACATGTATATATCCAGGATAATCAATATGCGCTGATCGTTCACCTAAAAAGACATGCCCTTGCTGACTTAACACAACTGCTGTCACACCGACGGTTTTGGTAAAGTAGGCGTAAGGATTCCCATCGTGTTCAATGCCTTTTAACATCAGTTTTAACGCATCGACTGGCATTCTCTCGATATCTTGACGATAATGCGGGTAAATCGTTGGGCCCAAGTGGAGTAATAGCTTTTCTGGGTTTTCATAACTGCCTTTGAGCAGTTCGACTTTATCCAGTCTCAGTTTTCGGTCATCATAGGGACTGTCTGCTGATAACAGCGGTTTGATGATGTTTTCCAAATAACTATCAAAAGTTATATCAATGGGTGGGCCGGAGATATTTTGTGGTGCGAATCCTTTCACAACTTCAATATTTGAAATAGAGTTTGAATACCCAGTCACCACTTCAAAAAAGTCATCATCATTTTTAAGCGCATGGATGAGCTTATCATAACCCGATAATTGCGCTAATGCCTCAAGACATTTTGGCTTTAATACGTTTAATTCATTCAATTTAATAAGAGCCCTCTTTTAGAGCGTGTGTAAATCAGGATTCTTCGGATCAAAAGTTCTATCCAACAATGCGATGTGCTCACTCTCCTCCAAATAGAAAAAATCATGCAAAATATTGGGAGAGATTCTGACACCTTCGCCTTCTTCTAAGCTGAATTCGATTACTTCTTCCAAATTAGCGATGTTTGTTAATTTAACACGCATTTTGCCATGAATAAGAAAAATGATTTCATGGGTGAACTTGTGAAAATGCCCACCTCGGTGAGCCTCTTTTTCGGTTTTGACAAAGTTCACTTCTTTCCAGTTTTGTTCGTTCACTAAACCGAGAAATGAGCCTCGTTTGTCTTTGAAGTGACTATAGGGTTGTAACTTGCTGTCTAGCATTTTTATTGCCTGTCTCATTTTTATGAATAAGTCGAGAATTTCTTAATAACATGTCGTTAAATTTGACATAGGGTTCGATTTTGCCACGGAAAAACACGGAAAAACACGGAAATATTCCGTGCTTTCTGTGTCATTCCGTGGCTAATATCCCAATTCAAAATTCTCAATTACCCAATTCGCTTATTGAAGTTGTTCTACAAGGTAAAAGTAAACCCGTCTATTAATGCCCCCGGTAACCGCGTACTGCCGGTTGATCTGACTTCATAAGTATCTGTTTCCATGAGAAATGCCCTTTCGGCCGTTAATGCGAGCAGCTTTTTTCCTAACATGTTGTAAAGCGTTTCATCAAATCGCATGACATTCAAAGGGGCCTTGATCTCGCCGTTTTCTACCCAGAAGCTGGCAAAACGTGTCATGCCCGTTATCCGACAGGCGGCGCGATCAGAATAGTTCAAATACCACAGGTTATTAATATAAATACCGGTGTCTAGGGCTTTTAGAATCTGATCTTGCTGCAAATCGCCGGGGGCTAAGTCTAGCGAGTTTGGGCTTTCATCTTCATTCGCGCCGTTTGTTTCCACTTTATATTCTTTTGCGGAACGCGGTGAAATAAGCGCTGATTTGTAAACGCCTGAAGTGATCAACGGCACTTGTGCGGGCTTGATAAAGCCTTCAGATTGAAACGCTGGGGCTAAGCCTTTTGTGGTGTTTTCAATCAGATTGATGTTGGGGTGTAAATGTTGTGCGGGTTCTTCAAGCATTCGCAATAATGGACTGTCTTTGGTACGTTGCGCTTTCAGTCCAAAACCGCCCCAACTGAGCAGCTTAATGATTTCATATAGGGCCGTGGGGGCCAGATAAACCCGATATTGGCCCGGTTCAATGGTGCGAGGGGTTTGTTTCAGCCATTCTAACTGGGCAAGTGATTGCGTGATCCGCTTTTCAAAAGCGGCCTGTTCCCATTTGAATCCGGCGTAAGCTGATTTAACGGCCTTATCTTTATCGTGGTAAAAACTCCAGTCTAAATTGAAGCTGTCATGACTGTGCCAGTTGCGTTGCCCCAATGAATTGGCAAAACCGGTAAACAGGCTGCCTGCGGCATAAAGGCCTACAAAATCATGCCCTTGAATGGTGTCCGTGATTGTCAAAGCGTCTTCAGGTTCCGGTAATTCGTTCAGGCCAATCGACTCAGTAGACTGTACCTCTGTCGCATAAAGTAAATAAGGATCGTCAGGAATGTCTCGCAGTTGATCGCGTAATGCTGATAGCAAATGCTTCACTTGCTCATAATCGCTACTGGTATTGCCGCTGAGTGCCAATTGTCCAAGGGTATGACGTTGGCCTTTGATCAAATCGATTTCAAGATAACGCTGTTCAACACTGCTCGGTTGACGGACTTTGCCCTTGTTAAAGCGAATAAAATCAGATTGCTCTGCAATCAATTCGCATAAATAAACTTCTTCGTTTTGTAATTGCTGATCGATAAAATCAGCCAGTGCATAAAAATAATCTTGCATTAAACGCCTCCAAATACGTCAACATTGCTAAAGACACAAGTAGGCGATGCATGGCCTACTCGTATCGCCTGATTCGGTTCCCCCTTACCACACGTTAGCAAACCAAACACTTCAAGCGTATCGGCATTGCCCACTTGTTTGAGATTGCGCCAAAAGGTGGCCGAAATACCTCGGTAATTCGGGTTTTTCACCACTTGGGTTAATTCTCCATTTTCAATCAATTGGCCCCATTCACAACCAAATTGGAATTTGTTGCGCGAATCATCAATCGACCAAGATAAATTGGTTTTCATCAGAATCCCGCGCTCAATTGAGCGAATCATTTCCTCAAAACGGCTTTCACCGGGTTCTACATTGAGATTGGCTATGCGATCAATTGGGGGCCGATTCCAGCTACTTGCCCTGGCATTCGCGACACCCGCTAACCCTGCACGCGCTTGTGACACGATGCCCCCTAATGGCCTTTTCAAAATACCATGACGAATGAGATAGGTTTTTTCAGCGGGCAAGCCTTCGTCATCAAAACCATAACTGGCTAATTCTGTCGAAATCGTGGGATCAAACGTGACATTCAACAATGGGGAGCCATATTGATAATGGCCAAACATATCCAATGTGACAAAACTGGTGCCGGCATAATTGCGTTCATCGCCTAAAATTCTATCTAATTCTATGGGATGTCCAATGGATTCATGGATTTGCAGTATCATTTGATTGGGGGCCAACATTAAATCCATTTTTTGAACAGGGCAATCAGGTGCCGCTAACAATTGCAAAGCTTCTTCAGCCACTTTGTGCCCTTTACCGACAAAATCTGTTTGTTCCAAAATTTCTAAACCGCCTTGCCACCCATAATCTAAACCGCCGAAAGAGCGATATTGCGTTTCAATACCTTGATTGGCTGTTACGCCAACATTGGGTATCAGATAGTCATGAGATTGTCTGATCTCACCACCTTGGTTGGTTAAATAGAGTTGCTCGGTTTGTACTGATTCCAGCGAAGCTTGCCAATCAACGATTTTGTCATTGATTTTACATTGTGCCGATTCACGGTGTAATAAATCTAGTTTGTCGGCAAGAGAGAGACTATCCCATGATTTTTCCACGACAGAGGCGTATTCGCCTTGCGCGTGTGGCATTTTGATTTTGGAAAAATCGGTTATCATCTTGTCTCGGCTAGACTCGGCCCATCGTTTTGCCCGTGAAATGGCATTACGTAGGCCCTCTACGCTAAAATCACTGGTTGCCGCGTAACCTAAACCGCCGCCACGTTCAATCACGGTTATCATCAGGCCCATATCGTGTTTAGAGGTAGGCGGCTGTGCAATGTTTTGTCGCACTTGGAGTGCTTCTGAACGTGCTTCGATATAGCGTAGCGAACAAAAATCAAGCTGTGGCATGACTTGTTTAAAACGTTGTTTAATTAATTCTTCATTTTTCATTTTCCATTCTCTACGGTTATCAGTTATCAGTTATCAGTGAGCATGGATAGAACGCTGATTTAACTGATTAAGCTGATTAACGCTGATTTTCAATGATCCGTTATTATTGAACATGGATAGAACGCTGATTTAACTGATTTAACTGATTAACACTGATTTTTGTGATTAGAATCCTGTTCACAATTATAAATTTATCAGGTTAAAATACTTTATAGAACACTGATTCAATTTATGAAAGATAACTGATTTCCACGCAAAAGTTTTTGCGCGCAAAAACTTTTGCGTGGAACTGATAACTGATAAGATTATGGTGTTGGAGTGTTGGAGTTCGCAAGCTCACTCCAACCTACATTTGTGGTATTTTATTTTTGGGGACTTACCTAACTGATAACTGAGTGTTGGAGTTCGCAAGCTCACTCCAACCTACATTTGTGGTATT
>QNEL01000009.1 GCA_003645185.1 Candidatus Parabeggiatoa sp. nov. 3 | reverse complement strand
TCATGCGAGCGTATTCTTTCGGGGAGATTAAATCTCGTGCAATCAACTCAAAAATCCGTTGAATTTCAGGACGTTGATAAGCGGTTTCATCAACCTCTTCATCCAAACTATCGGCTATGGCTAGTAACCATTCTCGATAGGGTTCCGGCGTATCATCAGCGACATATTTCGGACAGATATACAAAATTTTATGCCCAATTTCGTTTAAAGGTTTACCCTTGCGATCTTTCGGATCAAAATCAATGGTGGCCATATCAACTTTGTGCCTATCACCAGAAGTTAAAACCACAATAGTAAACACTTTCTGACTGGGATGATAGTCTTGTGAACTCGCCACTTGCTCTAACAAAGCGGCACAATGATAATGCAGAAAACGATCATAATGATCGGCATAACGAACATGCTGAATATCAACAATAATCCGATTTTGTTTATCTTCGGCAAATAAATCAAAGCGCGAATCAACATTACCAATCGGGGGATCAAAGGATTTTTCCATTTCCACTTGATCAATATTTCACGCAAATGTTTTTGCGCGCAAAAACATTATTTCACGCTAAAGTTTCGCGAAGCGAAACTTTAGCGTGAAATTTCACGCTAAAGTTTCGCGAAGCGAAACTTTAGCGTGAAATCGTGAAATTGAGTTCAATTCCAATAAAATCTTTGACAAACGCTTTGAAAATATCCGGCTGAGAAAACGCTTTTTTGAAAATCACACCGTAGCGTAAGGAAGCGACTTTTTTCATAAGAGTTATAGATGAACATGGGTTTGGGCCCGATTGAGGGCCCTTTTTGAAAAGCATTATACTTAGCGGGGGTAACAAACTTTTTAATGAGAATGGTGGGCAACAAACTAAACTTACCCACCCGACAGAGCTAAAGAGGCCTCTTAACAAATATATCAGACTGAAGCGTCTCTTGCGTCTCTTGCGCCTTTTGCGTTATTTTCTTTTCAAAAGCTTGTCAATCAGAAGTTGTACTAAACACGACACACCTACTCAGTCAACGTCAGTTCAATCACCTCTTGCGAATAGACAATCAAACCATCATTCAGTCTATAACCCAAGTAAACTTGCACCTCTCCAACGATATCAAGTGGTTTGTTCCAAATGGGTACGGAAACAACTGGCGCTAAGGCGGTTCGAGATTGGAAGGGCACTAATGATGATAGCGCGCCATCCCAAGGCTTGGGCGTACCTGGTTTGTCTAGCATGTAGAAGTTTGGCGATGTCGCGCCCGGTGCAGTGTGGGCAGCGACGACCAAAATATCGGCCCGTTTTCCAATGTGTCTCACATCGGTTAGCACATTACCGTGAATATCCACGTTTTTATGCTGGTTTCTCTTGAGCGTGAGTTTCTTACTAGAGCGTTTTTTACCACTACCATCAGTGCCCATTCTAGCCCCGCCTTCTATTCTCGCCCAAGTTGAAACTCGCTTGCCTTGTTTGTCAAGGGCCGCGAGGCCTTTAAGCTTGGGTAGCACCGTGATGTTGTGTGTTTCCATATAGGTGGTGTGAACTTCAAAAGTGACGCTATCATCAAGCGTTACCCCCTCTTCAAATTTCACCTGCTTGCCGATAACCACATTGGACATTTGGCTGTTCGCACGAATGGTGACGTTTTCTAATCTGGTGTACGTGTTTTGGAAACGAGTACCGCTAATCTGACCGGTTACGGTGACTTTTCGCACGACTTGAGTGCGGAACTCAACATTGGTGAATGTCACATCCACACCAATCGTCACGTTTTCCTGAATGATCACATTGGAAACCTGGCTTTTATCTCTGATATGCACTCTGTCCAAAATAGCGGGTTTTTCGCTTGAACCGATTAGGGTTCCGCCAAGAAAATCACGGTTTATATGATGAAGAAAACCCAGCTTTGGTTTTCCGCTACCTACAATCTCAGTATGAGGGGCTAAACGGACATCTTCAACGACACCACCGACTTGACTGGCAAGGGTGATTTTACCGCCAAGCGTTCCTTTAATTTCACCGTCCTCATTTTTTCCGGTGATTAAGATTCCAACAAATTCAACATCTTCTATCAGCCCTTCATTCTGGGTGTAGCCGGACACTTTGCCACCTTTCAAATGACCCTTGGGGGTAATGGTTGTGTTGGCAACCAGGCCTTTACTGGTCAGTGGGTGATCTAAAGTCCCTTTGGAGAGACTATCCTCTTCTCCGATCTCTTCGTAGCTAATCGTTTTTCCTGCATGAGCCTGACAGATGCCAGTCAACTTGTTAGAAGTATTACACTGATTAAGGAACGTGCATAAAATAACTTAGACAACTCAACTTAATAAAGTTGCATCGAAAGGAACAGCGGTATAATTCCATTGCCCCAGATAATCGTCAAATACAATTCGCATTGATTCTTTAAAGCTAGTAGCAACTGTTCTGCCAGTTTCATAAACCCTATTGAAAATAGTAGCAACTACCTTTAATCCTGTTTTTGTGGTTGTTTTCTCTATCAACTCTTTCATAAGTTGATGGGAGGTCAAAATAACACCCTGTAGAGATCGAGTGATATGAGGAAATACTTTATGTTCAATAGGATTCCATTTAGATGTGTATGGTGGATAATGTGCGATTCGTATTTCAACACCAATTTCATTTACTAGGGCTTGTAAATCTTGTTTGAAAATATAGTGTCTGGGTGAATTACTACCACCACCATCCATCAACAATAAAATAGAACTGGCATCAGGATAGTGCAATTTTCCAGAGTTATACCACCAATAGCGAATTGAATCACAAGCAAACTCACTTGTATCATGGCTTGTACCAATGCTGACAGATGCTTCATTACGTTCAGTATCATAAAGAACATGAGGAACGGCAACCCCTTCTGCTAAAGAAGGAAAATCATGGTCAAAGACTTCAATCGTTTCAGTTGTATAAATTTTACCCTCACGGAATAAATTACCTATTTTTTCTTTTTTCTTGGTATCTATATTTATTACAGGATTGCCTTCTTCATTATATGAAGCTCTTAATTCCGCAATACGCTCAAACTGGGCATTACGATTCACACTTTCTTTAGCAGACTTCTTTTTCAATGCTTTACGTTTGACATATCCCTGTTTTTTCAGTAATTTTCTGACAATATTACGACTGACTTTATAGCCTTCTTTTGATAATAAGTTTGCAAGATCGAAACAAGTTAAATTTGTCCATTTTACTTTTTCATCCATTGGGTCACCTGCTGTATGTTCTTTTAACAAAATTAGGAAAACCTCATCAATATCAAGAGATTTTTCAACCACAGGCTTTCGACCACCACCAGCTTTTCTCTCACAGTTTGGAGCTAGTGTTTCCTCTTCTTTAAGTTCTCTTATTCCACGTAGAATGGTATCACGTGAACAATCAAAAAGGCGGGCAATATAACTAACACCACCATAAGGTAATTTTAAAGCTTCAATTCCAGCATATAAACGTCTATTTCTTTCTGAAAGACGATTGTACAGTTCTTGCATTTGTTCTTCAATTTCTTTCGTATAAGGTTCTATCATTGTTTTTTGGTTTTGTTATAATGTAGCCTGCTTTTTTTAGACTAGCACATTAATATCATAGTTGTCTAATTTATTTTATGCACGTTCCTAACCGGGGCTGTGCTAACGACGGTATTCGTGGGTAACGCAAATTCATCTGGTTCCAGAACGACTGGTTCTTCAATTGGTGCGATGTCAAACTGGGCTGTACACCGTTTCGCGGCATCCATTTCTACCATGAAATGGCCTTCATCACCGCGACAGTCACCGAACCAGCCTCCAAAAATTGAACCCGGTTTGGTGTTCGTAATCAAATTGATTGCTGTGCCACTTAAATAATCTTGGCTACAATCATTACCGCAGCTAATACCGTCTTTATTGGAAGCAACGCTTCCTTGGCCTTCACCGGTTAGGATAACGCTTAGGGTGTATTTGAGTGTTTCTGGGATTGGCGCATCGGGTAGCGTTTGTACTTCATAGACACCCATATCGACAACTTCGCCAATAATGCGCGTCCGGCCTTCAAAGTCGAAATCCACGATTTCAGTGGCATTGCCATCACCAAACCCGCCAGTACATTCTGCATCGGCTAAGTCTTGTGGAATCAGCTTGTTATCCCCGGCGTTAATAGCTGGTGAGCCCGCTTTGAGGTGGAAATCGCCTATCGTGGTGTGGGTGGTTATATGATCAGTCACCGGTTCGGCAAACAAGGGATCGGTTGCCAGATTATGGTTACCCAAACCAGTCCAACCGCCTTGGACAATGGAATTATTTATCTATTCCGTTTCTGTACATCGTGTTATATTGCTCCACGTTCCAACTTGAGTTTGCTAAGTTAATCACGCTTCGCGCAAAGACGCTAAGAATACTGAGCCGCGTTAATCAAGTTTAATCATTTAAATCCGCGTTTTATAGCGTTTCCCGATTGAATAAAGTACACTTTGGAACGAAAAACGCAAAATAACATGCATTCATACGCAAAATAACATGCATTCCAACGGCCGCAAAAATAACATGCATTCCAACGGCCGCAAAAATAACATGCATTCCAACGGCCGCAAAATAAATTTTGCACTCCAAAAGCAGCAAAATAAATTTTGTATTTTAATTGGGATAAAGTACAACTTTTCACGCAAAAGTTTCGCGAAGCTGTACTTTTGCGTGAAAAAGATTTCTTGAGATGGAAACCGTTAGTCGTCTCACTGACTGGTCAGTTGTTTGATTTCTTCTTTTTGTAAGCCGCTTGCCTGAGTGATGGTTTCCACATCTATTCCCATTTTCAGCAAGTTTATTGCCATCTCTTTCTTACCTTCTGCTTTGCCTTCGTTATAAACATGTTCCGTGATTGTGGTTTCTACAAAGCTCATGGATATCTCCTTTTTAATCGTTTCAAGCCTCTTCTCAGAGACTTTTTTGTAAAAGTTAACCCACTGATCAATCAGAAGCAATTGCTCATTGGTGAGTTCATCTTTCATTGCTGCCGCAGTGCGGTATATTTCAGAAACCAGTTCATCAGGATCGGTTTGCCTGTCATCCGCTTTGAGCGTCAGCAATTTGCACATCAGAGAATGCTTCTTGATGAGATCGCCACTCTTTTCCGCTTTCACCTTGATCACATCAAAATAACGATACAGCTTGCCATGATGGTTGTTAAAGCCGTAGCAAAAGCGGTTAGTCACCGGCTTCTGCAAGACAGCCTCATCCGTATAAATCACAATACTCCAGACAGGGTTCTTTTTCAACAGCCAAGCAATCATGCCATATTCGCAAACACGTTCTGAAACATCCTCTCTTTCACTCTGATGCTCGATCTGGATCACGATTTCTTGGAGTATGCCGTCAATCTCAACTTCCATTGTCAAAAAGAGATCGCCTTTCAGACTCTCTTTTAGACTCTCGTATTTACTGATAAATTCCTTATCGATAAAGGTATATTCTCCTATTTCAATATCGGGAAAATAATGTTCAAAAAATTCTTTGGTAAATGCCGTGATCAGCCATTTGAACAAGACATCGTGTGATTTGGGATTGATCATTTTTTTATCCTTTCGGATTAGGTTAGCCAGTAGGCTTTAATTTCTTTCAAGTTTTCGGTTAGTTTTTGGCCCAATTTTGAATTGGCAAAGCACCAATCCAAAGCCATTTCCAAAAAGGGCAAGTGGGGCAACCACAAGTGGGGCAATCACAAGGGGGGCAACCACAAGGGATTGCCCCTACAGTTTAATCGTACAATGGCAATTCAGTGATAGCCCAACGTGGATGTGCGTTAAATTTGAGCGGTTCACATTGGCCGGCCGCAAGACGTAATGCCCCTGCGTAGGCTATCATCGCGCCATTGTCCGTACAAAAGATTGGGCGGGGAAAATACACGCGATTCCCCATTTTATCGGCCAATTGTGTCAAGCGAGTGCGTAAACGTTGATTCGCTGCCACACCACCTGCAATGACTAAACGGGTTAAACCCGTTTGTTGTAAGGCGCGACGACATTTTATCGCTAAAGTATCTATTACTGCCTCTTCAAAGGCGCGTGCAATATCGGCGCGAGTTTGTTCAGTTTGTTCTTGTGCTCGCCAAGTCGTTAAAACAGATGTTTTAAAGCCACTGAAACTAAAATCTAAACCCGGGCGTTGCGTCATCGGGCGAGGAAACTGAAAAACATCAGGATTGCCCTGTTCCGCTAAACGCGCTAAAGCGGGGCCTCCAGGATAATTTAACCCTAATAATTTTGCGGTTTTATCAAAGGCCTCGCCAGCGGCATCATCTACCGATTCTCCCAACAAAGTATATTGCCCAACCCCGGCGACTTCTACCAATTGAGTATGCCCTCCAGAAACGAGTAGCGCCAGAAAGGGATAAGTCGGAGCTGGCTCTTCAAGTTGTGCGGCCAGTAAATGGCCTTCAATATGGTGAACACCAATGGCGGGCACTTGCCATGTCCAAGCTAGGCTACGGCCTACGGCCGCGCCAACCAATAAGGCCCCAATTAAACCCGGCCCTGCCGTATACGCTACCCCATCAATCTGTTCAAACGCTGTATCGCAATCGTTTAATACTTTTTTAATCAAGGGAATTATTTTGCGAACATGATCGCGGGAAGCTAATTCTGGTACAACACCGCCATATTGAGCATGTAAATCAACTTGGCTATACAAGGCATGTCCCAATAAACCGTGTTCAGTGTCGTATAAAGCGATACCGGTTTCATCGCAAGACGTTTCTATTCCTAATACACGCATATCAACTATCAGATCAATTCGTCAATTATCACAATTTTTTTCAACACAGAGAACACAGAGTAGCACAGAGTGCCACAGAGAATAAGTCATTCACCTTACCACCTATCCGTTTTCAAATTCTGGCCAAAAACACACCTATTTTCAGTATCTCTATTAATGTCAAAATATCATTTAAAATCATAGACTTATTCTCTGTGGTCCTCTGTGGTCCTCTGTGAACTCTGTGTTGAAAAAAAAATAGCAGGGATTGCCCCTACATTTTTCGTATAATCATCTGAGGTATCAAAACTCGGATAGCTTGAATCAAATTCTCATTAGCGAGTATTTCATTATAAGACAGATTTTGTAATGAGGGTTCCAAGCAATGTTGTGTACGACAATCTTGCAAAACATATCGTTGCACCCCTAAATCAGCTAATGAAGTGGCTAATGCCAACACATCGCTCTCATTTAACAATTGCGGATGTACTGTGGTGCGAAATTCGTAGGCGATACCCGATTCAAGTACCCTTTTCGTACTTTCTAAGGGTTGTTTGCCGCTGTTAGCGACACCCGTAATTGCGGCATAATTCTGAAAAGGGGCTTTAATATCAAAACCAATCCAATCCAAAAAGGGGAGTAATTCGGCTAAACGTTTTGAATGCATACCGGCCGTATGCAATCCGACTTTAAACCCTAAATCGCGAACACGCTGCATAGCTTCTAACAAACCTTTCTGTAAAGTCGGTTCCCCACCACTGAAGACAACGGCATCAAGTAAACCTTGACGACGTACTAAAAAGGCTTCAACTTGCTGCCAAGTTAATGTTGGCTGAACATGACGATCTAAAAGAGAGGTATTTTGACAATAGCCGCAACGCCAAGCACACCCTTGGCAAAAAATAACAGCGGCTAAATGATCAGGAAAATCTATTGTTGTGAAGGCGGTTAAACCGCCAATAGATAAGGTGGGGGAGGTTGTAGACATAACCTATCTCAATAATAAATAGATAGAACACAGATCAAATGGTGGGCAGCAAAAAGACGCTACCCACCCTACGAAGATTGAGCTCTCAGTTATCGCCCTCAAATTTAAAACTCAATGCACTTGATGACTTTCCCGAAAATGCAGTCGTTCCGCATGTTCACTTTGTTTACCCGGATTAAAGGCAGAAACCGGCCGATGGTAACCCATAACACGAGTCCATACTTCCGTTTTAGTACGTTCTGACGCTTCTAAAAGTATCTGCCCTTGTGAATCCGTTAAATCATAGCTTGGTAAAGAGTGTGATGCTATTTCAATCATTTCAGTTTCCTTTTGTTATTTTTATGGTTAATGTGTTCTTGATCACAAAGTGGACAAAATTCATGTTCCCCCGCTAAATAGCCATGCACTGGGCAAATGGAAAAAGTCGGGGTAACGGTTATATAAGGCAAACGGTAATTTTCAAGCACCCGCCGTACCAACGTCTTACAAGCTTGTGCGCTGGAAATGCGTTCATTCATGTATAGGTGCAAAACCGTGCCCCCGGTATACAAAATTTGAAGCTCATCTTGAAGTGCCAAAGCTTCAAACGGATCATCCGTCAAACCAACAGGCAATTGAGAAGAATTAGTATAATAAGGCCGTTCAGGCGTACCCGCTTGAATAATATCAGGAAAACGTTTTTTATCCTCTTTCGCAAAGCGATAAGTGGTGCCTTCCGCAGGTGTCGCTTCCAAGTTATACATATGCCCAGTTTCTGCCTGAAACAATACCATCCTATTACGAATATATTCTAACAAACGAATCGCAAACGAAACGCCCCATTCTGTTGTAATATCCTCTTGATCAGCCGTGAAATTGCGAATCATCTCATTGACACCATTAACTCCTAATGTCGAAAAATGATTACGCAATGTGCCTAGATAACGCTGAGTAAAAGGAAATAAGCCATTATCCATCTGTTCTTGAATCACCGCACGCTTGATTTCCAAGCTTTCTTTACCCAACTCAAGTAGCCTATCCAAGCGTTGAAATAAACCCGCTTCATCACCTTTATACAAGTAGCCTAAACGAGCGCAATTAATTGTCAGAACACCGAGTGAACCCGTCTGTTCAGCTGAACCAAATAACCCATTCCCACGTTTAAGCAATTCAGTCATATCAAGCCGCAAGCGACAACACATCGAGCGAACCATATTCGGCTGCATATCAGAATTAACGAAGTTGCTATTATGCGTCAACACTTGGTTGGCCAGTACAAACAAATGATCCTGACTATCGACTTCAAGATCAACCATATTCATTTCTTGGTTAATCCGTTCTAATTCAATGATTTCCACTTCACCCTCAGTTGAAATCAAGTGATCTTCTAAAGTCAAAGCATCGGCACGTTTTAAACCCTGAGCAGTCGGAAAACGGTGATTTTCAGAACAACAAATATTCTCCCCCACTTTCAGCGTGATGACAATCCCCGATTGTTGGCGGGTTTGAAAGCGATTTTTGATCGCTTTATATTGCCCATCGCTACCCATCACCTGATCTGACAAGCTAATGTCTTTAATCTTTTTGATGCCCTTATCCGTCAAAATAGCGGTATCCTCTGCCAAACAAAAATAGGGCAAACCATACTTTGCCGTCATTTCAAACAGCAAATCCACATTAGGGCTATCCCACGGAAAATCAGCAGTCATATTGTAAGTGGGCAAAGGAAAAGTGAATATCCGCCCCTTCGCATCCCCTTCCGTCATCACCTCAATAAAGGCCCGATTAATCATATCCATTTCAGGCTGCAAATCGCCATAACTGAAAGGCATTTCTTCCCCGCCAAGATAAGGTACTTGATCACGCAAATCCTCTGGACACACCCAATCAAAAGTCAGGTTAGTAAAAGGCGTTTGACTATTACCCGTAATAAAAACACAGCCATCCCTACGCGCAATCCAATAACTTGAACGTGTCGTCGGACACCACACTTTACCCTGATACGGCACCTTTTTCGGACTCGTCAACTGAATTTCGCCAAAACGCTTTTTGACAAACGTAATCAAGTACGATGTCTTACCCTGAATCGTATTGTATTCAACAACTTGAGTGCCATAACCCACCAAAGCCGCTAATTCTTGAAAACCATCAACAATCTGCTTATCTTCAATTAGAAGACGGAAATGTTTTTTCTTAGTCTGTCCAGATCGATAGAGATCAATAAACCGCTTAATTTGCCTTTCTGAACACTGCCTCAAAATATCAATAGGCAATTCTTGTCGCAAAGCATATAACTTAATTAACTCATCTGAAATCGTAGAATCATCCCGTTCAATATGCCCCGCTGCTGGTATATTAAAAGACGCTTGAGCTTCAAATAAAGCTTCAGCCTCCTCCACAAAAAACGTTTCTTGATTATCGCTATCACCGAATCTCAACACCCTATGATTAGGTGTGAATAACAACTCCTGTAAATGATTAGATAAAGCAATTAACTCACCGTCAAAATCATATTCATTGATAGCCAAGATTTCATCATCAATAATCGATCCATCTTGAAAACCATAAACCTGATCCGATATCGACAGCGCCTCTTTAGACTTCCAACCCGATTTCGTTAAAATCTCAGTATCCAAAGGCACACAACCCCAGCGGGAAGGAACATTCAAGTTATAAATCAATTCTTGAATACACTGTTTAACGGTTCGATAAGATAAATTATCTTTTCGCACAAAAGGGGCCAGATAAGAATCAGTCGAACTAAAGGCCTGGGCCCCTGCCCACTCATTCTGCAATGTCCCTAAAAAATTCACCATCTGCCCAATCGCACTGGATAAATGTATAGGCGGTTTAGCTTCAACCTTACCCGGAATCCCATTAAAACCTTCGGTCAATAAAGTGCGTAACGACCAGCCAGCACAATAGCCACTCAACATATCCAAATCATGAATATGCATATCGCCAGCGCGATGGGCCTCAGCGATCTCAGGGGCATAAACTTGATCAAGCCAATAATTCGCAATGACTTTACCCGATACATTTAAAATCAGGCCCCCAATAGAATAGCCTTGATTCGCATTAGCATTCACACGCCAATCAACCCGTTTAAGATATTCATCAACCGATGCCGCGACATCAATGAAGGTTTTACGATCAGTATCAACTGGTTGTTCATTTTCACTCACGAGAGCCGAATGGCTCTTATTTTCTTTATTTTTCATAGTGTTATAGATTAAAACAGGCAGGGATTGGGAGAAAGGAAAGGGGGCGTTACTATAAAGAGATGGCATTTTTTTGTCAACCTGAATACTATCAAAGACTTATGAACGGGCATTGCGGAAACCCGTTGAAAAAACGACATATTTTATGAGAGGATTCACCTAAAAATAAAATCGTTATTATGGCGAATGTTTATGATTTATATCAGAAAAAATTTTTTAAAGCAGTTTTTCGTCTAAACGATTGATATTAAAAGCATTTAAAAAAAATGATTTGAAATCAAAAGAGTACAAAAAAAACGGCCTAACCCCTTTAATAATCTAGGCCTATAGACTCAATTGATATATATCAAATGTTTTTTTAATTAACTATGCTATTTTTATTAATGAATTAATAAATAGTACAGCGGATTAACGAAATAAACGGATTTCTTGCTTGCCCACCATCATCGTATCATCGTGATGCATGCAAAATAAATTTGGAACGAAACTTGCCTTGGCAAAATAAATTTTGCACTCCACTTGCAAAATAAATTTGGAACGAAACTTGCCTTGGCAAGCTTTTTTGTATTTAACCTAATCTAAAAATGCTATAAACTATAATGAACAAACTTGAAAACCTATCTCCTCAAGAAATAGAGGCCAAAATTTTTCAGATAAAGCACTCCGAAAATTTTGCCGAAGCTGTTGCTTTAATAAAAACCTTATATTCAGAATTAGAACATCAAAAACAAAAAGCCGCGCTCAGTGATTTGACGCTAGGTATTTCACATGAACTGGGACAACCCATTACCAATATTCGCTACACAGTTCAATATTATAGAAAATTATTTGAGAAAACGATGAATCTCGATCTCGTTTTCAAGATTTTTGACTCCATACTTGAAGAAACAGAACGTATGGGTAAACTCATAAAAAGGCTGGCTCCATTAACCTCTAGTCAAAGTATTATTGAACCATACAATTTAATGACTATTATTCAAAACCGAGTGAAAGCTGAAAATATACGTTTACAGCATTTCAAAATTCAAGTCAAAATTTCACCCTCAACACCCATCTATATGGTAGGTGATGCGGTAAAATTTGAACAATTGATCAGTAACCTGTTATTTAATGCCATTGATGCCATTGCTGAAAAAAAACAACAAGAGGATAATCAAATCAATATTCAAGTGACGGGAAAAGACGATGAAATCAACATCATTTTCAAAGATACCGGCATTGGCATTTCAGCGAAACATCAGCATAAAATTTTTGAGCCTTTTTTCACAAGCAAATTACCGGACAAAGGCGAGGGACTTGGGTTGTTTATTGTCTGGAATATTTTGAAAATGCAAGGCGGCCAAATTAGTTTAGATACTCAATATCAGGAAGGCGCTCGTTTTTTGATATCCATGCCTAAAAATCAATCTGAAACAAAGGAAACCTTATGATAAAAAACACCATTTTATTGGTTGAAGACGAACCCAAAACGGGAGAAATGCTGAAACAAGCCTTGGAATCTGAAGGCATTGAGGTGATCTGGGCAAAAGAGGGGAAATCGGCATTGGATAAAATGGAAAAGGGAAAATTCGATATCATTATATTGGATATCAAATTACCCGAAATATCGGGAGTAGAAGTGCTTGAAGGCATTAGAAGCGTAGATCGCTATGTAGAAGTAATGGTTTATAGCAATTACCAAGAAGCAGCAGTGATGAAAAAACTGATCAATATAGGCATAGACGGTTATATTACTAAGGGTGCGGATGCCGATTTATGGCATACTGTAGAACAGGTGAAAGCGAGGTTGAATTAATGAACAAAAACAAAGTCTTACTCATAGAAGATGAAGAGAAGACGGGTAAAATGCTTATAAAAGCCATGGAATATGAAGGTATTGATGTTGTTTGGGCAAAAGAGGGCAATTCAGCATTGGAGCAGGTGAAAAAGGAAAGGTTCGATCTGATTATCTTGGATATCAAACTACCAGACATTCATGGCGACGCATTACTTGAAAACATGAGAAGCATAGCACCGTATATCCGAGTCATTATCTATAGCGTAGAAATGAACGCAACTGTGATGAAAAATTTGATCGAAATAGGCGTGGAAGGATATATCAATAAGGGTGTCGATACGGATTTATGGGAGATAGTAGAAAAGGTGAAAGCTAAATTAGCACCTTTTTCAACAGCAGAGCGTTCTCATTTACTTGAGGCACTTCCCAAAGGCCTGTTCCGTGATAACCATCTGCATGAGGAACCCTGAAAATGCCCGCATTATTTTTACTGGATACAGATACTTATTATCTTCTCTTTGAGCCAGAACAATCGGTATCCTATACTCATCTGATGCAAAAAATACGAGTTGGCACAATGATATCCTTTTACATTTCTGAAATCACCTCTTTGGAAATCCATTCGGTGTTAGGAAAGCGTCGTAGACAACCCTCTCAACCACAACATCATCAATGTGAACGGCAAATTATCGAAGGGAGTCAAATGACAAAATGTTCAAACACTTGGATATCGCCTAGTTTTAAGAAATTGAAGCCAAAAGTATTCCGAGAGATGCAGAAATTAATTTCTGATATAGAAGCACAACGAGGTGATATTCAAGCGACTATTTTGAAATTAGAAAGTGCTACCATAGAAAAAGGCAGACAACTTTTGATGAAATATGCCGCCAGTTATGACTTTCGTTCACACGATGCTTTGATAGCTGGCACTCTCCTTGTTGCTAGAGAAGTCCAAGGGCTAGATTTAACACTGGTGACTTCCGACAAAAAATTTCAGAATGTTTTAAGAGAAGAAGCGATTCCTTTTTATGATCCGGCAAAAGCGAGTGTTTAGTCGAGTAGCTGGGAAAACGTGTTTACCGAAATTTTATACTCTGTGACACTCTGTGTTGAAAAAATAATTCAAAAAATACCATACAAAAAATATTGTAAATATGTCAACAACCCTTTTCCGCCAGGCCCTATCGACGCTACTCAACAGTGCCATCGTAGACTATTTGGCCAGCGTTACGAATACCAAAAAGGCCGTTGATTTATTGAAAGCACATTTTACCTTCACTGCTGCTGAAATGGCTCAGCATTTTCAAGACGGTTATGGTTATGCCTTAACATTCGTTTATCCCAGTAATTAGCTTCGCTGAACGCAGTTTCGCTGTACTCAATTAAAAAAGGAACCACAACATGTTAATAGATTTTCGTCTGGAATATTGGATAGAAGACAATTGGTATGTCGGGCATCTTAAAGATGTACCTGGTGTTTTTAGTCAAGGTGAAACCCTTGAAGAATGACAAGAGGATATTAAAGTTCTCATGTTAAGCCTTTAAAAAGAGGGATAAAGACAAACAAGCAAAACTCGCCTCAAAAGCTTGGAAAATAGGTACGGTTAATGAGTTTTTAGAATTAACGCTGGCTGAGGCAACTTATATTGAATTAAGACTCGCAGCAGAATGGTGGGCAAGCGGGCGGGAAGAGATGAGCAAGGAACAAAAATCATGGCGCCCGCTACCCTACTACGAGGTTATTTAATAGCGTTTTCCGATTGAATACAGTACACTCATACCCAACAAATCTAACCGCAAAATAAATTTGGAACGAAAAGAGGGCCGCAAAATAAATTTTGCACTCCCAAAAGGCCGTAAAATAAATTTTGCACTCCCAAAAGGCCGCAAAATAAATTTTGCATTCCCAAAAGGCCGCAAAATAAATTCAAGGGGCAACCACAAGGGATTGCCCCTACGAACCGCCCGTAGGGGCAATCCCTTGTGGTTGCCCATCTTCTTGGTTGTTTCTTTTAATTAAAATACCTGAAAATTTATGGTTCAGTACTTAAGGAAAGGAGGCTGCTACATGGTGGGCAAGCGGGCGGGAAGAGATGGGCAAGGAACAAAAATCATGGCGACAGCGATCCCACCCTACGAGATGAACTGTGAAAAATAACTCATTTACACAAAAATCTTTAAGAGTAATAGAATGGGAAAGGCTTTCTACTCATTCGATGCCACCTACTTTGGCTTTCAAATCCTGTTCAAATTGTGCCGCTTGTTTGCAAATACGTTTAACGTCTTCCCAGTTGTCTAATACGACTGGTATCAATTGTTGATAATCTCGCCGAGTCTTTTTGGGTTTACCGTCTTTTCTTTTTAACAAACGACGAGGGTTTTTATAGCGTTGATTGCTGATAATCATATCCGGCTTATTCACACACTCAAGTGGTTTATCAGGCGGATCATGATAAGCGGTTTGAATATCGTGTGCTGCCAGCACCCACGCTTCAGTATTATCAGCCGGAATACAGAACACTAATTTCTCATCAATCACAGGTTCACCTAGCCAAGTCATAACACATTGCGCCAGTGCTTCGCAGGTATCTTGAACGGGAGGGCAAGGCTTGGCACAATTAATCTCACGCCACATGCAACGTCAGCATCAATATGAATGATCAATAAGTCCAATTGAAGAAAATGCGCTTTGAGTTTTTGACCCTCACAGCTCTGACACCAAGCACGTACACCTTTCCAACCGCCACCATACACACCAAAATCACCAGAATGACCCGTTTTGGACTGTTTAGGTTGGAGTTCAAGATAATGATGTTCAGTTTGAAGCAGTTGGTTGATTAATAATTCTATTAACAAACTGTCAGTCGGGCCTTCTGCAACAATCCCAATCTTCAATCTTTTCATAATCTTGGCACACCACCTAATAATCCC
This sequence comes from Candidatus Parabeggiatoa sp. nov. 3, assembly GCA_003645185.1. Lineage (GTDB taxonomy): Bacteria > Pseudomonadota > Gammaproteobacteria > Beggiatoales > Beggiatoaceae > Parabeggiatoa. Next base: position 22,642 of record QNEL01000009.1, on the reverse strand, counting down.
ATCACCCATAAATCGGAGAGTGTCAAACCTTGTTTGCCTTTATCTAATAATTCTTCTGTGATTGTCACGCGGTTTATCGTGGTATAGCCGTTAGGATCACGATCTATCGCAAATAAACGCACTCTTTCATCAAGTATATCAATACCATCTAACACTAAAGGATTATGAGTCGTCAAAAAAGCGGTTGGTTGACGGGGATTAGCAAACATCGCTTGACAAAATAAATCAGCCGTTGCGCGTGCTAAACGCGGATTTAAGGCTTGATCAAAATTTTCGACGGCAAAGAGGCGCGGTGCATGAGGATGCATGGCTATCGTCAACAGAAATAAGACATAAAGGCTGCCTTCACTGGCATCATAAGCGGTCAACACATTATTCTTTTCTGACATAAAACGATCCTTGAAACGAATCACTTTTTGTAATCTCGGCACGACTGGAGAAAGAATTTGGGCATTAGCCGAACCTGCTGCAATCTCATCAGTCCAGTCCAGCATATCCAGTACATCATCTAAATCTAAATGACCGTATTTTTCATGATCTAAATCGACGATATCTTCAATAGCTTCTGCTAGTCGATTGCCAAAAAAACTAATGGGAAAATCGGTTTCGAGTGGCGTGATATCGGTGACTAAATCACGTAATGCGGGAGTCATTGGGCTATAAATCGCATAAGATTTCAGGGCCTCTAAAAAGTCTTGTAGGCGGTTATTTTCTACACGACGATAAATCGCCTCAAATCCAATGCCATGCTTGACTCCGAGATCAACGCTTGCTTTTTGATTCCTGTTATTCACCTCAGACGCTTGACTTTCTTCAGAGGGGCGATGTTGCATAATCAATTTATCATTCAAACGGAAATCTTCGGCTTGATAATACCAAGCTGAAGGCGATTGATTCGCATTTTCTAAGGTGACAGAATAGTCTAAGCTATCATTGCGCTGTTTATCCTGCCACCGGAAAGATAAATGAATTGATTGAGCTTCATGCCCTTTAAAGGCTGATTTATAAAGTTGTGGCGTTCCTAAACGCACCCCTCGCCCTTGCAAAGCACTATTATCAACTCTGCCATTCATGGCGGCGCTCAACATGCCAATTGCTTCTAAAAGGGCGGTTTTACCACTCCCATTCGCGCCAATTAAGACATTGATTTGTCCCGGCTCAAAGGCTTGATCAACAATGGATTTAAAGCCTTGAATATGGATTTTTGTTATGGGGTTCATTTGAATTGCCTCATTAAATCATGATCGATGAGTACAGCGAATGACGGGGATAAACGAATGAATTTGTGATATAGACATTCAGATAATGATTTTCAAATTTGAAAGGGCGATAACAAAGGTTCGCCCTTATATTGCACTCGTAGGGGCGAACATCAGTGTTCGCCCAATTTTCTGAAAATCTATAGAACGCAGATTGCGCTGATTATCATGATTGATGCTGATTCAGTATTTTCAAGGATTGATGTTTATTTAGGGAAAAATCTAATTCGTTTATCCTCGTAATAAGCTGTACTCAATTAATCTGTTGTACTCAATGTAAATAAAATCAAAGGATTATCACTATGTACCAAGGTATTTTTATTGACAATCAAGACAGCGCTCAACAGTTTGCTGGACTCATGTCAACTTCAGGATCGCATGGACTTCAGATCAGTTTTCAGAAACCGAGAGAATTGATGATGCTCGCTCAAGACATACTGGCCCATCGGCCAGACTTGGTGGCATTGGATTATCGTTTGGCGGATCCACAAAAACCGCTATCGTCTTACAAAGCTGGCGCGTTAGCACAATTACTGCGTGATGCGGTGATGGATACCGTCACTGAAGATTTTCCCATTATTCTCGTTTCTCAGCAAGATGAACTCAGCCGTTTCTTTGAAAATGTGACTGCCCACGATTTATTTGATTCACATTTTAGCAAAGAAACCCTCGCTAAGGGTAACACACAGAATCAGATTTTATCGCTGGTTTTGGGCTATAAAAAACTGATTCAATATTGGAATGAGCCAGAACGGTGGGTTAGCTTGTTAGACGTGACGCAACCAGAAAAAGTTGAAGTGGCTTATCAAGCCATACGTGAACTCGACAAGCTCAAAGCACCGCATCAAGTTGCCCGTGATATTTTGCGCTATCTCATAAACAGACAAGGGTTGTTGTTGGACAAAGATAACCTGCTGGCCCAACTCGGTGTGGCAAAAACGGGAAAAGATGTTGATGCCATACTTGAACTGTTGAAAACGGGTGAAGTGCTGTACACCGGTATTTTTAGTGAGGGTTGGACACGATGGTGGGGGCACCGTTTGCAAGATTGGGGAGACGAGTTATGTGGCGAGTCTTTGGGTAATATGACAGCCAAAGAACGGGTATCGTGTTTGAATGACAAATTGGGACTGGCATTATCGCCGGCTAAGTCACGTTGGCAAAATCATAGTGATGCCTTTTTTGGTTTTGCTTGTGCCTCTTGTCATCAACCAACAGAACGGGAATTTGCCGTCCTAGCTTACGATCCGAGTCCCTATCGTTTCGTGCAAAGAAAGTCCATCTGTTGGAAATGTGTCGAAACGGGCGAGTTTGAAAAACACGGTTTGGAAATTGATGATGGGGCAGAATTCATTGTTGAGAAAATCCGCAATGGCGAAATAAGGAGCGCAGCGTATTTAGGGCAGTAGGGGCTGCCCTTGCGTGTTCGCCCTGGTTTCCAAAAAAAACCTTGGCGTTGATTAGACTCCAACTAAAATATTTATTTTTAAAATTATCGTACAACGAATTAACGAAATCAACGTATTTTTTAGAAGGAGTCAGTTGATGGAGTAGTTGGCTTGGGCAATCCTAAAAGCCCTCATTTGAATCAATCCCATGAGGGCGATCCCAGTGCCGTCATTTGGGAACGAGGCAAAACCTTAAGGCTTTTTACCCATTTCCAATGACGGAAATTCAGCTGCATAGCATTTGATCCACTCCGTAGCCGCATCCTCACTACTTAAGTTTCGCCCTTGCCGTTTAAGCTGATTTCGATATTTTTCAATTTGACAAATCTGCTCTACCATGCGTACCTTGAAAGCGTCATAAGCATTTGTAATTTCAACTCCTACATCAAACTGTGTATTTTTTTTTTGACACCAAACAACTTTACCGGTGGTTTCAAATTCCGGATCGATTAATGGAATACGGATGCCAATAATAGTACCCGGTTGCCAATTTTGATTGGAACTAAATGCTAATCCACCTAAACTTATGTCATTCAAACGGGTTTTTTCACTGACCGAACAAGTCTTATGCAATAATTCTATTGGTATTTCAGTTGGGTGTCTGATAAATCGTCTCTGTTCTTTCATCACAATCTCCGTCATTGAACTGTCGTTCTTACTCATTTCTAGGATATTTTCAAAAACACACTTTATTCTTTAATATTAACTGATATTCATAAAAAATCAGGGAATGAAGTTAATCTAAAATCCGGCTTATGACGTTTTTTTTATCTCACGCAAAGGCGCAAAGGCGCAAAGCTGTCATGTCAAGTCATTATGCTTAGCTCGATGCGGCTTTGCGTGATAAAATAAATAATTAATTTTTCATTTGAAGTTATCAGTTATCAATAGACGGCTTAGCCCCTTTTATAATCTAAGCCAGTTGAATATGTTAATATGTGAACAGATATTTTTGCTATCTGGTTGCCCTTTTGAAAATAATGCTCTGAACATATATATCAGTTTGTCAAAAATTTTGCAAAGTTCACAGAGTATAACATTTGAGAAACCCATAAAATGAACAACTTGATCCCCAATAACAGTCCTTTTAATCTGGATAATGACAACGCTTATCAAGCCTGGCGGGTGCGTAAACTGGAAAATTACCCAAGCGATTTATCGCAATTAATCGTGGAAGTGAATGATCCACATCAATTAACCCATGCAGAGCATGAAGCCATCCAAGCACGTTGCCAAGTTGCCAATATGGCGATTTATGTCAGCCCCCTGAAAAATGAGGATAAAGCCATTCCCAAGAAATTGGGTGAACAATTTAATTTAACCCGCTTAGATAGCAATATGTGTGCGGATGATGATAGCATCACTTCCCTAACCGTCGCATCGAAAGGGGAACGGCAAACCTATATTCCTTACACAAATCGGCCTATTCATTGGCACACTGACGGCTATTACAATGAGCTTGATAAACAAATTTATGGCTTACTCTTGCATTGTGTGCGTTCTGCTCAAATGGGGGGAGAAAATGCCTTACTCGATCACGAAATTGCTTACATTATGTTGCGAGATGAAAATCCAGATTATATCCGCGCCTTGATGCTGCCTAATGTGATGTGCATTCCGCCTAATATCACAACAGGTGCCGAAGAAATTCGGCCTACCCGTTGCGGTACCGTTTTTTCAGTAACCCCTTCCGGTTATTTACATATGCGTTATACCAAACGGACACGCTCCATTACTTGGAAACAGGACAAAATGACGCAAGCGGCCGTGCGATATTTGGAAAATCGGTTAGACAGCGATTCACCTTATATTTTTCGAGGCACTTTGCAAACTGGACAAGGCCTGATTTGTAATAATGTTTTACATGATCGATCAGGCTTCACTGATCCAACAGAAGCGGATCAACAACGTTTGCTTTATCGGGCGCGTTATTATGATCGTATTGCAGGTACGGCATAATATTATTTATAACGCAAGAGGCGCAAGAGACGCATTTATCTTGACAGCGTCTGTTGCAAAAAAGCGCGTTTATTTTTTAATCGCTAGTTCACCAGTTGCATTTGACATAAAACCCGTATGAGGGCAGGGCTAGGGGAAAATATCAAACCCAATAATCACCCCGATTGCAGAACAACCCATTTTAAAATAACAACATGGTTTTATCAGATTACGTCAACACTTTTGGTCAATATTTATTACGGCGCTACGGCGAGCGAATACACAAACTCACAATCAATGCCAGTTTCACCTGTCCAAACCGAGACGGTACGAAAGGGCGTGGTGGTTGTACTTTTTGTAATAACGTTTCTTTTAACCCCAATGCGCGTCATCCCCCTTCCATAGCCAGCCAACTGGATAGCGGCCGTCAAGTGATTGCTAAACGCACTGGTGCGCGGCGTTTTCTGGCCTATTTTCAAGCGTATACCAATACTTATGCCGATCTTCAGTATTTAAGCACGCTCTATGAACAAGCCCTTGCAGAACCCGATGTTGTTGGTTTATCCATTGGCACACGGCCAGATTGCCTCTCAGATGAGGTACTTGACTTATTAGCCGGTTATCAAAAACAGGGTTATGAAATCTGGTTAGAATTAGGTTTACAATCTGCCTTTGATGACACATTAGAACGCATTCAGCGCGGCCATGATTTTGCAAGCTATCAACAGGCCGTCCAAGCTACCCGACAACGGGGTATTCCCATTTGCACCCATTTGATCATCGGATTACCAGGTGAAGAACGTTGGCATAACTTAACCACGCTAGATCGCGTTTTAGCACTTGGCGTAGAAGGATTGAAATTACACCCCCTACATGTTGTTAAACACACCATTTTAGCCAAGCAATGGCGAGAAGGCAGCTATCAACCCCTAGACTTTTCCAGTTATGTTTCCATTGCTGCCGATATGATAGAACGAACACCACCTGAAATCATCTATCATCGCGTCACCGCAACCGCCCAAAGAGACATTTTGCTCACCCCAAAATGGTGTCACCAAAAATGGGCCGTACTCAATGCCATCACAAGCGAATTACATCGCCGTAATAGTCAACAAGGCGCACCATTTAAATCAATATTTCACGCTAAAGTTTCGCTCCGCGAAACTTTAGCGTGAAATGGGTGGGTAACGTGTTTTTGTTGCCGGCCCCATTAATTTAAATAAATGTCGGGGGCAGGTAACGTGTTTTTAAAGCCCACCATTCCCCCTACGATTGTAATATCACGATTCTTTACCCATTGATTCAATTAAATTAAGATATACATTATGGAATTAGTCTGTCCAGCAGGTAATTTACCCTCATTAAAAGCCGCCGTTGATAACGGCGCAAATGCCGTCTATATTGGTTTTCGTGATGATACCAATGCCCGACATTTTGCCGGCCTCAATTTTACACGGGCCAAAATGGAGCAAGGTATTCGCTATGCCCAGGAACGTAATGTGCGTGTTTTTATAGCCCTTAACACTTATCCCCAACCCAAAGGTTGGAGTCGCTGGAGCGAGGCCGTTGATCAGGCTGCCGAATTAGGCGTAAACGCCCTGATTGTAGCGGATATAGGGGTAATGGATTACGCGACGGAACGGTGGCCCGATTTACCCCGACACCTTTCCGTACAAGGTTCCGCCACCAATTATGATGCGATTCGTTTTTACCATAAACACTTCGGCATTCGGCGCGTCGTTTTACCCAGAGTGCTCTCACTCTCCCAAGTGGAACATGTTGTCGAAAATAGCCCCGTCGATGTCGAACTCTTCGGATTTGGTAGCCTGTGTGTCATGGTAGAAGGGCGTTGTATACTTTCCTCTTATGCCACAGGGGATTCACCCAATACCTTTGGAGCCTGTTCACCTGCACACGCGGTAGAATGGCGTGAAACAGAAAAAGGCTTAGAAACACGTTTAGGCGGCATCTTAATTGATCGACGTGGTGCCGGAGAAAATGCTGGCTATCCCACTCTCTGCAAAGGGCGCTTTAATGTCGGTAAAGATACCTACTATGCCATTGAAGAACCAACCAGTTTAAACACTTTAGAAATGCTGCCAAAACTGCATTCAGCAGGAATCAAGGCTATTAAAATTGAAGGCCGCCAACGTAGCCCAGCCTATGTTGCTCAAGTTACCCGTGTCTGGCGAGCGGCCTTAGATGCTTGTGAACGCAATCCAAGCGCCTATACCCCTCAGGCCAGTTGGTTAGCCGAACTTGGTAAAGTCTCAGAAGGCACACAAACCACTTTAGGGGCTTATCATCGGCCTTGGCAATAACCCTTTTTTTTCCGTTATCCGTTATCCGTTATCAATGGATTCTATCGATTTTCAGGTATACTGCACATGGGCATAACACAACTTATGTAGGGTGGGTAAGTTTAGTTTGTTGCCCACCATTCTCATTAAACGAAAATGTAGGGTGGGTAACGTGTTTTTGCTGCCCACCACTACCCACTTCTTCATATTTTAATCGTGTACGGATCATGCGTAATTTTCCACCCCTCTTTGATGAGGGCATTTTTAACGGCATCATGGATAGTGTCTTTGGCTGGCATCTAAAAAACCTATTGATTATTTAGGAAAAGTACCACGAATATTATAATCGGGTAGCACAAATTTTAAAATCCACAACGAATTGAAGTTCCTTATGTTTCACATAAGGCTATTCACGTTTTACACCAAAGGGGTTATATTACGCTAGCGTTACACTAATGTAATATCCCGAAAAGGTTAAATGTGAATAGCCACCGATGAAATCGGTGGAACGTAATCGGTGGAACGTATTATACCATTGTGAAATGGTGGGATCGAAACGGCTTTGCATACCATACCTGACTGAATGCTATAACCGAGTACTTTGATTTTAAAATTCACAACGAATACCAAAGGACTACCTTCGTTTATTCGTTGTGAGCTTTTCGTCTCAAATACTCCTTTGTTAGTGATGGGTGTAGCGAAGTTCTATTTAGCCTATGCTTGCTCGACGCATTGCTTCGTTTCAGGACTGAAGCAACAAAGTTTGGGAATGAGAAAATCGCAGTTAAGCTAAACACATTGTTGTATAAGGCTGAATTTGTTCAATTTTCTCAGCGCAAGGTGAATGGTAAGCATCCCAAAGTTCAATCGCTAGTTGCAGATTTAACCACATTTCCGGCGTGGTTTGGGTAAATCGACTTAGCCGTAATGCCATATCCGCTGTAAGATCACATTTTTCATTAACCAATTGAGTTATTGTATGGCATGGAAGCCCCAAGGCGTTAGCCAGTTGATTTGGTGTGAGGCTTAATTCTTTTAAGATGTCTTCTTTAACAAATTTACCCGGATGGGTTGGTCTATTTTTTGGAATCATTATGTTATTACCTTTATCAGGTTATCCAAAGTGGAATCTATTTTAGTGATAATCTTCAAAATACACGTCTATAGCGTTATTGCTTTCTTCCCATATAAAGCTGATGCGCCACTGCTTGTTGACCCAAACAGCATAACGCTTTGGATTAAAACCTTCAAGTGCATGAAACTTATTTGAAGCCGGAAAATATAAATCTTCAATTTTTTGGGCGGCATTTAACAACTCAAGACGACGGCGAGCTTTTTGAGCTAATTTTTCATTGAGTTTCGATACGGGTTCACCGTTGAAGAGTTTTTCAGTTTTTCTATCACGAAAGCTTATAATCATAATTGACTTTTTATACTGTAAAAAACCAAGTACAACGAATTTTAAAATCCACAACGAATACCAAAGGACTACCTTCGTTTATTCGTTGTGAGCTTTTTGTCTCAAGTACTCCTTTGTTTGTGATGGGTGTAGCGAAGTTCTATTCAGCCTATGCTTGCTCGACGCGGAGCGTTGTTACAGGCATTCCCAAACAGAGTTTGGGAACGAGAAAAGCGAATTAAAAGCAAGGCTCTTTCAACTTGTTTTGGTGGGGTTCAAAGTCGCTCGACTCACCCTACGCTCGCCAAATTTAAGTATGAACGACTTCAAATCCCTCTCTGAATTTTTCTGCTATATAGCCAACTCTATCAACAATATCAGACACGGTGCGTATAGAATAAACGTCACCATCTATAGATAGAATAGCTTCTTCTAATAAAAGAAATTCCCATTCTACACCATCTGTTATAATACCATATACTCTATCCTGCCCAAATTTTTTTAGGGTAGCGTACATTTCAGCTAGACACTGCCCCAAACCATCAGAAAGGCTACTTTTCTTAACTTCAACAACTGAGACTATAGGGTGTACAAAATCTCTTATATCAAGAGTTAAAGCACCATCATATTTACCATTTAATTGGTGCGGTAAGTTAGGCGTTTTTTCTTGGTTAATCTCCAAAACCGGTTCAAAGAAAATACCTAATTTGTAGACTTTGCAGGCTTTCCACAAAACATGGGATACTAAAAGGCTGCTTCTGGTTGCTTCATTATCCGATTTAGAGATTTTAATACGTGATAACATATCTTTTACATCTTCTTGAAGAGGAGCATAATTTTTACCACTAGACTTAAAATTAGTAAATAAATCCTCATGTTCGCAAATTTTTATGTTAAAAAAAACCTCCAACTCACTAGCCATATAATCTTTATATTCGCTAAATGCCATAAAAACTCCTTGTTAGAATATTATGGAGTCCAAAGCTTCAGCATCATCTGTTTACAAATCTAAAGTTTTGTACTCCAAAAAATATTAAATATCTGATTCCCACGCGCCAGTGTCGTCATTACCCATACACTGGGAACGAAAATAGGGGACTTTTCTACAATTTATTGGTAACATCATCTGTGAAAATAAATGTGGTATGTACCCTATTATTTTATTAAGATTAGCAAAAACATAGTACAACGAATTGACGAAATAAGCGAATTAAAAGCAAGGCCCTTTCAACTCGTTTTGGTGGGTTTCGCTATCGCTTTACCCACCCTACGCTTGCTCTGACCCCAATTATTTATCCAAATACTTCGCGGATTACATCTGGACGTTGTTTGGCGATTTGAATAAGCGATATAGCAGTACGACTTGGTTTGCAACAACTTTGTTTCCGATCTTGAAGTGTATGAGTTGAAACACCGAGTAACTCGGCAAATCTTGATTGTGATAACCCGACTTTTTGACGAGCTTCAACAACTGGCGGTAATTCAACTGTCCTTACATGACCAACCTTACCAGCTTTTATATCGCGCACTGCATCTAAAGTTTCTTGCCATATATCCCGTTTCAAATCACGTTCAATTAAGTCTATTTCATTCATAACCATCTACAAGTTCCTCTTTCAATGTTTTGAGAATATGTGCTGGAATATTTTCTTTCTTTGATTTTGCGTAAAGAGTTAGCAACCAAATAAGTCCATTACCTAACTGAATAAAGTAGACGATCCTGATTCCACCTCTTTTTCCTTGCTTTTCGTCCCCACCTAACTTTTCGCACTCCTCCTGAACCTGGGACAACATCACCAGCATAAGGGTTTTCAGCTAACCAAGCCGCAAATTCACCACGTTCATCCTCTGACCCATAATCTGGCCATATATTTAGTAAATACTGGAGACTCAATGAGTGTTATCATTTTTCAAATTATACGTTATTACTGTATGGCAAGTAGTGCAATTCTTACACAAGATTACACAGTTTAGTGAGGATGTTGAAGTTTTTCCTAGGTTATCGCCACCATTGGTAACGATTTCAACGGTTAAAGTGGTGGTGGGTTTCGCTATCGCTCTAGCCACCCTACGCTTGCTACTCTATTTAAACAACTACCACATAGCATTGGATTGTCTATCGTAAAACCTTTGAGCTATTTTTTTATCTTTAGGCTTGTTTAATGTCTGTTTTGCTGAAATCATTGCCTTTGAATAATAACGGTTCTTCTAAAACCTTTGCCAAGGCATAAGAAAAACAATCACCAAAGTTTAAACCGGCTGGATGTCGCCCTTTCCCATAAATACGAAATGCAATACGAGCAGTTTCCGCTTGTTCCAAAGTAACGGGTTCTATTTTGACTTGCGCTTTTAACAGTAATAAATCCAGTTTACGTCCACCCTCTTCACCATATCTGGATTCAATCACAATTGAAGTTTCTAGTAATGAAGCGGCAGACATCAAGCGAATTGAATCACCTTCAATAGCGGTGGTAAAATGTTTTGCGTCAGGTTCATCACATAAGATAGCAATAACCGCTGAAGAATCAATAACCATTAATTTGTTACCCCATTGTTATTATAACCTAAAATTTCTTCAGGGGTACGGTTATCCAAGACGGGTAATGCGGCACACTCTTTACCAATTTGTAACAGTTCATTTGTTAAAGATATTGCCGCTTTTCGTTTTTCTTTTTCTGTCTTGATTCTTTCCCGTAAAGCGTTTAAAACCGCTTGTGTTAGGGTTTCACCTGTATAACTTGTCAGTTCTTGAATCAAGAGATTTGCTTCTGGGTGATTTATCGTTAATGCCATAGATTTTTTTCTGGGTAAATTGTGAAATAGTTAATGTCGCTGGATTGTATAGTACAATTAATTTGTGGTACTCTATTCAAACAAACAACCGCCACCGCATTTTGAACAAGATTACACTTCTTTACGGATTGTCAGGATTAATCATCGTTAATTGTCTGAATCAGAATTTGCAGAATTTTAGAATTAACAGAATAAAAAATAGTACAACGAATTTAAAAAATCACAACGAATGACTTAACACATTTTTCACTTTATTCGTTGTTTGCTTTTCAAATTCGTTGTACTCTTTATTCGTTGTTTGCTTTTCAAATTCGTTGTACTCCTTTATCTAAGTCATTCGTGGAACTCTATTCAAACAAATAACCGCCACTCATGAGTATATAGTACAGCGAATTACGGGCAGATAAACTAATAAACCTATAAAATCATGTCGGTTAAATTAATGATTAATTCGTTTATCCCCGTAATTCGTTGTACTCTTTTATCTAAGTCATTCGTGGTACTCTATTCAAACAAACAACCGCCACTCATCCAAAAAGCAGTAGTAATGGACTGTTCGACGCTGAGCGTCAAGGAAGACATTCCCAAACAGAGTTTGGGAACGAGAAAAGGGGTAACCAGAAATGGTGGGTTTCCACTTCGTTCCTACCCACCCTACGCTCGCTGCCCCCATTTATTTGAATGGTAAGTGTTAAAGGAAAGTTTGACATCACCAATTTTCACCAATTATTAGCATAACAAAAAGTCCAAAAGCGATACCAGTAAATCCGATTGTTGTAGCAAAATTAAGCATAGTCCTGTTATGTCTCCAAAGATATTGCCCCACCAATAATATAAACAACAAGATACCCGTAACTGTGCTTATGAACTTTCCTAAACGTAACACATAAAAAAAATATTGTCATTGGTATAAAAAAAACTCCAAAACCAATAAAAATCAGTCCAATTATCATGGCAATATAAGGTATTGTTTGACGATTCATCCATAAATATTGACCCAAAAATAAAATCGCAAGCAAAATACCATAAATTGCCCCGTTTATTTCTCCATATCCTAAGCTTGTAAGGGTAACCAGTGGTATAAGATATATTCCAAAACTTATAGCAATTAACCCCGTTACCATAGCACTATAAGGTATAGTTTGACGATACCTCAGTAGATATTGTCCTAACAATGAAAGAGGAAGAAAAATACTCACAATGGCACCAAGTGTCTCCTTACCAGCATTAAAAGCTTTGCCAAAAATGAGGCCTAATCCACCTAAAAAACATGCTAATATGAAATACAACTCCAAAGCAATACAAATAAGCCCAATTATCATGGCAATATGGGATATAGTTTGACGGTGTCTCCAGAGATATTGCCCTATTAATAAAATGGATAGCAAAATGCTAATAATAAGATCAATTACTCTTACCGGGTTTGGCTCATATATATTTGGCTGATATACATATTTATATTGATCTGGCAACAAACTCAAGTTTAGTAAATCAAAAATAGTACTTGAAATACTTGTTATTAGTACGCTTATTAGGCCTATTAATGCCAGAGAAATAATAATCACGATCTGTTTAACAGAGATTCCAATTTCTTGAAATTTCGCTTCTTGTTTTTTTATTTGCAGTATGGTCCGTTTATCATATCTTGATATTTGTAGCCACTTTTTGGTTATTTGGATATATTTTTGGAAAAATGTCTGGTCGTTTAAATATGTTTGTTTTTTCTCTTGTTGTTCTCTTCCTTCTTCAATTTGATGTTGGGGAAATTCATCTTTTTGTCTTTGTTCAGTTTTATCAGGGCCTTTAATAACTTTTAAATCATTGAGCAATTGTTTAGCTGAATCAGGACGCTGTTTAGGTTCTTGTTCAACACAATCACCCAACAAATCTCGTAACGCCTCTACCTTTGGCAAATCCCGTTCCCGAACATAACGCGGATTCTTACCCGTAAAAAAACGCGACATTGTCATCCCAAAAGCAAATACATCACATAACACCCCCGGCTTACCATATTGACTAAAACCCTGTTGCTCAGGACACGCGTAATCCAAAGTGCCAAATATCGCTTGCCCAAATTGACTTAATCCAGCACGACTTTGTTGCATCGTCATCGCCTTTTGCTGCAATGATGGCACCACCTGAGACAAACCAAAGTCAATAATTTTGACCGCTATTTCATTATTCGTTTGGTTCAACAAAATATTCGCTGGCTTCAAATCCAAATGACAAATACCCGCAGCATGAGCAATCTGCAAACCATTAGCGATTTGTAACCCCACCTGTAAACCAGTCTCTAAATCCAGCGGGCCATACTTTTCCAACCACGCTTCACCATCTATCGCATCATCAATATACGCTGTGACAAAATAAGCCCGTTCCCGTTTAATCGTATCAGCATAACCAATATCTAACGGTTCAGGAATATAATCACCGGCAATGTCACGCATGGCAAATGGTTCTTTGAACACTTCGTCAAGCCTAGCCTTGGGATGTTCCCAAAAACATTTGACCACAACTCGTTCATGTTGAGCTAAGAGACGATTTGAATGATTATGGTTTTGACACAAAAACACACAACCCATTCCGCCAGCACCCAATAACCGTTCAAGCGGATACTTCTGTAAATCATGCAAAGCATAGTGCGGATTAATCGCAATCGCTGCTTGCAAATTTTCCAAAGCTTCTGGGTAAACTTCGCGCCGCAACTGCACTTGAAACAAGTTAAAATAAGCAATGGCCCTTTCCGGTTTTTTATCTGTGTTTTCAATAATTTGGGTAAATAAACGTTCCGCTTGTAACAACTCCCCAGTTGAAGCCAACGCACTCCCCACGCTAAGAGACACGCGCCCATATTCAGGGGTTTGGGGTGACAACTGTTTCAATTGCACCATTGCCTCTCGAATCAACTGCAAACTATCCTGATTATGTTGCGTAAACTCATCACAGGCTCGCATTTGTGGTGATAAATGCAATTGCGCCATCAGTGCCGTGATGGTTTTTTCTATATCTCCTATAACTGGCGGCGGTGTTTCATTCTTATCTTTATCTAAATTGAACTCACCAATAAGTGCCTGAAACTGAATAGTTTTTTCATCAAAAAATCGGATGGCAGCAAACAAATGTTGTAAACCATCCGCAAAATCCATACACCCATCGACAATATTAATCACATATTCTTTAATGGTATTACCCACTTTAATATGGTCAACGATGTGATGGGGTAACATCTTCAACAATGAACTACGAGTACCTGTATCCCTAAGACTTGGACAGTCAAGCAATAGAGTAATTAAACGTTGCTTGTCGATTTGATTATCAGGTGTTGATGCGGAAGTGGTTTTCTCCTGCATAACTTCTTCATGGCTGATAGATTGTGATAACTCAAGAACTGATAATAAATCATCACGCTCAAGAACTCTTAAAGCTTCGGATAATTTTTGAAGTCTCTTATCATCTTCCTCTAACCATTCCAAAATGGCATGACATTCACGCCCTTGTGGAAATTGATTACGGCGAGGTGCTGGGATATCAAGACAAGTCGCTAAATCTTGCCAATCGTTTCCTAATCGACGACAAAACGCTATTTTGCTTTGACCTGAATACGACATAGTGGCATAAACTCCTAACTTACCTTGTTGTTTGTATTCAATAACTCAACTAAATCTTGGCGATCTAAATCGCCTAACGCTTCTTTTAAAGTGTGCAATTGCTTTCGTTCTTCCAACCATTCCCAAATGGCATGGCATTCGCGCCCTTGCGGAAATTGATTACGGCGGTGTGCTGGGATATCAAGACTGGTGGCTAAATCTTGCCAATCGTTTCCTAATCGACGGCAGAATTGGATTTTGATTTTACCGGATACCACTAATGATGTCTCCTTATCATTTGGTGTTAGTGTTTGAATATCGTTTTGATTTGACATTTTAGGTTGTGTGACAGAATCAATTTTTGATACGTTATCACTATACTGAGCAAATGCTATTTCAATTGCACCCTGTAACGACGCCTTTTCACTTAAGCGACTGCGTAAAAAATCTGCAAAAGCAGATTGTAAAAGCACTTCAGGATAAAGGCGCAATAATCCCCAATCCGCCATTTTTTCTAAGACTTTTTCCCAATCATTAAAGGGTAAATTCGCTAAAACGGTGTGTTGCTGTAGTCGCTGGCTATATTCCGATAAGGTATTGGTGTTAATAGCGAACTTTAACGGGGCTAAACATAATAGCAAGTTTTGTTCATTAGGCGTGAGCGTGTTGTCAATAAAATTGATGGCGGCCTGTAAAATACTGTGCTGTTTTGCCTCGCCTTGTTTATCTGTCTCCGTGATGGCTGTTTGTAAGGTGGATAACAGGGCGGTTTGTTTTTTCAATATTGCCTGTATCGCTATTTCTAATAACAATGGATTTTTTTCTAATTGTGAATATAAATTAGGAATGTCATAATCCCTATCTGAAATGTTATGACGCTTGAGCGTACTTTTCATTAAAATATTGGCTGAGGTATTGTCAATGCCGGTGAGTTTATAGACATTATCCTTAAAAGTGCCTTTTGCTAACCATTTCACTTTTTGCTGTGAACCTAGTAATATCAATAACTTACCATTATCTAAACGCATCAAAAAATCATGGAGGGCCGTTTGTTCTGATTTATTGATACATTCTAGCGCGTCAAAAATGAGCAGGTGCCGTTCCTTAATGAGGCGATTGACTACTGTACCCTGGGGTTTTTCGGTGCCGAATAAGGCTTGGGCTATGGTTTGTAATACTTGTTGCTGTGTAATCCGCTTTTCAGCATAACTGAAATAAAATACCTTATCGACTGTGTAGGTATTTTGCCACCACCAAGCTAAGTGGTGGAGTAAAGTCGTTTTGCCTATTCCTGTGCCTCCGCGTATTAATAAACTATTGCGCTGGGCGATTTGGGTTTCGATTTCTAATATTTCTAAGTCTCGCCCGATAAATTGATCCGGCGGTGCCGGGTTTTGATGAAAGGTGCGGGCATCATAAGCGTCGCGTTGTGTTTGTTCATCTGGGCGAAAGTCACGCAGGGGTAAAGAAAAAGTCGGGGTATTTTGATAAACGACGGGTATGATCCATTCTTCTAATTCAATCAGTTCATTATAGGTGCTGCGCCTTTCTTTATTATTATAGAGGGTTTTTCGCGCATAACGGATGGCGGTGGCTATGTCATGGTTTGATTGATTATGCCCTTCACCTTCACCGAATAAATGTTGATATAGGGTTTTCATAAAAAAGGTGGCGGCCCCAAGGGTGACGGTGTAGCGCATGGCTAATACCAACGGTACCCCCGCTTCCATAAATTGGCCACTCAAACTGGTTTCGGTGAGGCCGATTTGTTTGCCCGATTCACAGGCGTTGAGGAGGGTTATTGGTATTTGGTGTTGAACCAGTAGTTGGGCTAATTGAGTGGCTTCGATGGGATCGGCGCGATGATCGGCTTCGGTACTTTCCAGATAGATAACGCTTTTATTCTTCTCCAATAAGGCGCCGTGTACGTCTAGATGGATAATGTGATAATACCCAAGACGGGTACTCAGGTGATCTTTGAGGGCGCGATAGGTGCTGGGGCGCAAAATAGTGATATTCACGCGCAACTTTGCTTGGCGTAAACTTTCGACTAAGGGGGGATGGCACGATAATTAATATCTTTTTCCCGATGGGGGCGGGCTGTGATAATGAGTAAATTAATAATTGGTGATGGCTGGACGTTTAATACCTTAGTTTCTGATGTGTATTGACGAATGATAGGGATGTTTAAAGCGAGTGGTTGCAAATCATCTGGATCATGTAAAGTTTCCCAGGGCAAACTATGAAATGCGGGCGAGTTAGGCAAGCTAATAATCTCAATACACTGAATGCCGGTGTGTTTTTCTTGATCATAACGCCGCGTTAAGGCTCTATTACAAAACACTTGCTCAAATAATTGTGTACCACATTTTTTAATGCTGGCTGCAACTGATTTTGCCCTTTCCTTGTCTTCATCATCAGGATCATGGGGGTATTCTTTAAAATACCATTCTAAATCAGATAGTTGCTCATTTGTGCAGGGATTATTGATGGTACACTGAAATTCGTCTTTGTTGAAACTGACGGTTGCTTGGTATTCGTTTTGAGTGTTATTGGGTTGTTCGCGGATGGTGATGGTTGTCATGGTTTTGTATTGTAGTTCAGAAGAATCATTTTAAAAATAAATTTTGCACTCCAATCGCCTTGATGCAAAATAAATTTTGCACTCCATTCGGGCCGAGGCAAAATAAATTTGGAACGAAAAGCGGCCGCAAAATCAATTGGGTTTGAAAATTGGGCAACAAAATCAATTTTGGCGAATACATAAGGGCGAACACACAGGTTCGCCCCTACGAAAATGACGTATTTATTTTACTAATTTAATGTGTATTCCATTAGCAATATTGGCAAAATAATGTAGGAAGCCAATCCACAAGAGGGTGGTTCCTAGCATTTCTAATTCTTCTTCAATAAGTTTGATGGTATGTGAAACGCCATATTTTTCTTCAATACCTAAACTGTCTTTTAGATAAAGATAAAAATCATCTATGTTTTCTAATCCTTCTGTAAAATCAATTCCTTGCGCTATTATCCAACATCCAAATCCTAACACAAGATAACGAGTTAGATTGTGCTGCCAAAAAGCTGTCCATAAAAATAGGGCGATTAGCAATCCACAAACGGCAAAAAATGGCGCAATAAAGGCGTGCCAAGCAAAAGAAGGATTTTTTAATAGAATTCCAATAAGCCCACCCCATTCTTCTTGACCATTTTTGCTAATCATGCGTTCAATGGCGCCTCCAAGCTTTTCATGGATTTCGGCCATATCATCAATTCCTATCCATAAAAAAAACATCCCAATTAGAATCCATATCCATAGTTTTAACCTTGAAATAGAGGGGGTTTGGATGCTTGCAATGAGGAAAACGGTTATGCCTAATGCTTGAGCTTGCATGGCTGCGAACCATGTGGGTATTGAATTTTCACGCGCTATGTTCCAAATTCTACGAATGCTTTTGTCTTCAAAAATATCTTGGTAGTTGAAGACGTAATCACAAATTATGAGAAAAATTTGCGCTAGTATGCATGAGATAAAGATTATCTTTATCCATTGCTGCATGTTGATTGTTCTGATATTTTCTTCTGTCATAGTGAATGATGAAGGATGAAGGATGAATGAATTTGACGCGCTTTGACGCGCTTTGACGCTAAAGTTTAATGAGCGGGAATGGTGGGCAACAAAAAGACGTTACCCACCCTACAAAAAAGAGACGGACTTGGACAAACTATTGATTAAGATAAGTGGTAGTCTGTACCACAATAGGGGCATTTGATTTTGCCTTCTGTTGCTTGTTCGATGGGCAGAAAGACGCGAGGATGTGAATCCCATAAACTCATGTTTGGCATTGGACAATGCAGTGGTAAGTCCTTTTTAGTTACTTGGGTTTGTTTTTGAGCGTTTGGCGTGGTTGTTCCGGTTTGAAGCATAAGATTTTCCTTTTCATCGGTTGAGGCTATTTTCAAATAAAATTATTGATATATTGGGCAACCACAAGGGATTGCCCCTACCCTGATATTTATATCGTGGGCAACCACAAGGGATTGCCCCTACCCTGATATTTATATCGTGGGCAACCACAAGGGATTGGCCCCTACCCTGATATTTATATCGTGGGCAACCACAAGGGATTGGCCCTACCTTGATATTTATATCGTGGGCAACCACAAGGGATTGCCCCTACTAAACAAATGTTAACCATTCTTTGTGTGTGTTATGGCGGCCATGCACGATATCAAAATAGAGTGTTTGTAATTGCTCTGTGATGGGGCCGCGTGTGCCGGCACCGATGGTGCGGCCATCTAGTTCTCGAATCGGTGTGACTTCTGCCGCTGTGCCGGTAAAAAAGGCTTCGTCTGCTATATAGACTTCGTCGCGGCTGATACGTTTTTCGCGTATTGTTAACCCTAATTCTTGGGCTAGGGTGACAATGGTGGCGCGGGTGAGGCCGGCTAGGGCGGAGGTTAAGTCTGGGGTGTAAAGCATACCTTGGCGCACTATGAAAATATTTTCACCACTGCCTTCGGCAACATAACCTTCGGTGTCTAGTAATAAGGCTTCGTCATAACCAGATGATAAGGCTTCTTGTAAAGCGAGCATGGAATTTAGATAGTTACCCGTGGCTTTGGCTTTACACATGGTGATGTTGACATGGTGGCGGGTGTATGAGGAGGTGTGTATGCGAATGCCTTTTTCTATGCCTTCGGTACCTAGATAAGATCCCCACTGCCATGCGGCAATACTGGTATGAACTTGCAAATTATCGGCGCGTAACCCCATGCCCTCTGATCCGTAAAAACATAAGGGGCGAATATAGGCGCTGTCTAAACCGTTTTCGCTTACTGCGGCACAAATGGCTTCATTTATGGTTTGCTTGTCATAAGGGATACGCATGCCTAAGATGTGTGCTGACTCAAACAAGCGTTGGGTATGATCTTGTAAACGAAATATCGCTGTGCCTTGATCGGTTTTGTAGGCGCGTATTCCTTCAAATACGCCCATGCCGTAATGTAATGAGTGTGTTAATACATGTATTTTCGCTTCGCGCCAAGGCACCATTGCACCATCAAACCAAATGACTCCATCGCGATCTGCCATTCCCATTATGTTGTTCTCCTTTTTTCAGCTATCATATCAGTTGTCAGTTATCAGTTATCAGTTATCAGTTGTCAGTTCCACGCAAAAGTTTTTGCGCGCAAAAACTGGGGCAAAGAACCGAAGGTGGGCTACGCTAAATCAGTTATCAAGAACTTTGGATTTGAGTTATAGAACGCTGATTAAACTGATTGTCATGATTAATACTGATTAAAAAAATCAGCTGTCAATCATGATAATTGATAACTGATAACTTTTAAATCATAATGATAAGGGTTGTCTATAAGATTTCACGCCAATATTTTGACGTATAAATAGATTTAAATCTAGTAGCACTACGTTCTAATCCTTTCATAAGCAAACAATCCTTGTAGTTATAACTAATGGCGATTTTTTTGCACTCAGAATAGAGTCTGTTTAGAATGCCAATTTGTAGTAGTCGTTTATTTCTTGATTCGCTACGCTTAACGACGTTTTGTTGTACTGTTATGTCAGAAAGAAGAATAAAAATAAGTAGTTGATTTTGTTAAATATTTTTTAATGTTCAGTTGTTCAGTTTTAGAGGTCAATATGGGTGAAATGAGTGTTCAATTGTTCAATTTTAAAATATCAACTAGGGGCCAATGAGTGTTCAATTGTTCCATTTTCATAAGATTTTAATGGAAAAAGGAAAAAAATTGGATAATAAAGAAGTTTTAATTACTTTCGAAAAGTTGGAGAGTAAAAAGTTAGTGATGGTGGGCAGCAAAAAGACGCTACCCACCCTACAAGGAATGGTACTTTCATTAAATGTTACCAACAAAACGGTTAGGGATAACTATTTAATTAATAATGGCGTTCACAAATTGGAAGGGAATAATTTTATATGAACGCTTGAACAATCTGATTTTCTAAATGACTGAATAGGATATTTTAAATGATGAATATTGCGACAAAAACTATTTTTTTACCCTTGTTAGCAACTATTCTACTGTCATCTTGTGCCACTGATAGTGAACCTCAATTTGAAAAGCTTGAAGTGGAGCCGCCTTCGCCGAAACAGCAGCAATACATTCATATCACAAAGCAAGATGCTACCCTGATTGGACACAAAATTTGGATGAATGAAGGGGCGGCTAAGGTTTCAAATTTGACGGTTTGGAATAAGGGCGAGACGTTTGCCTCTCTCGGTATTGGTCATTTTATCTGGTACCCGGTAGGCCAAGAGGGGCCTTATGATGAACAATTTCCGGGTTTACTCAAATTTTTGCAACAGCAGCGTATTGCGCTGCCTGAGTGGTTGCAAAGTATACCTGATTGTCCTTGGGCTACTCGATCTGCCTTTTATAATCAGATCGATACTGCGAAGATGGTTAGCTTACGCAATTTGCTGAAAAACACGATTTCTCAGCAGGTGGAGTTTATTATTAAACGCTTAGAGCAGGCTTTGCCGAAAATGATGGATGTTTTGTCTACCGAAAAACAGCGTACTCATGTACGTGAACAGTTTTATCGCGTGGCAGAACAACCGGCAGGTGTTTATGCTTTAATTGATTATGTGAATTTTAAAGGCGAGGGCACTTCTCCAAAAGAGCGTTATAAAAGCGAAGGTTGGGGATTACTGCAAGTATTAGAAAATATGTCTGGTACTTCGGATAAGGTTATGGTTGAGTTTGCTCAGGCCGCTGACAAAGTATTGACGCGCCGGGTAGACAATGCGCCTAAGGATGAATCTCGTTGGTTGCCGGGGTGGCGAAATCGTCTTAAAACGTATACTTACGAGTTGTAAGTTCTGGGCGAACACGCAGGTTCGCCCCTACATCACGTCATGTAGGGGCAAACCCTCGTGGTTGCCCTTAATATTAGGAGGATGTTTATGAATATTGCTTTTAAAAACAGTCATTTAATGATGTTGGCAGCGAGTGTGTTAGTGGTGTCATCTTGTGCGACTAAAGCACCGCAAAAATCTGAACCTGAACTTGAACCGGAACAGGCAGTGCCTGTGAAGCCGGTAGAAAAACCGAAGCCTAAATATATCCAAGTTGCTGAACGTGATGCTGATCGGATTGGCAAAAAAATTTGGATGAATGAGGGTTCTGGCAAGATCAAAAATTTGACGATTTGGAACCAAGGCGAGAATTTTGCGTCTCTCGGTATTGGTCATTTTATCTGGTATCCAGCGGGTAAAGAGGGTTCGTTTAAGGAAACGTTTCCGGAACTGATTGTTTTTTTGCAAGAGCAAGGGGTTGAAATACCAACTTGGTTGCAAAAGACACCCCCTTGGAAGTCGTACACTGCTTTTAAACGCGACGAACAAAGTGCTGATATGAAACAATTACGCACTTTGCTTGTCAATACCATTCCTGAACAAGTGCAATTTATCATCAGGCGCTTGGAGCTGGCTTTGCCTAAGATGTTGGAAAGTTTGCCAACTGAGGCACAACGTACTCAAGTGCGTGAACAGTTTTATCGTGTGGCACAACAATCGGCGGGGGTTTATGCTTTAATTGATTATGTGAATTTCAAAGGCGAGGGCACTTCACCTCGTGAGCGTTATCAAGGGCAAGGCTGGGGGTTATTGCAGGTATTAGAAAACATGAGGGATAGTGACAATGTGATGGCTGAGTTTGCAGAATCTGCCGAATTTGTTCTTAAGCGTCGCATTAAAAATGCGCCTCCAGCCAGGAATGAATCTCGTTGGTTGCCTGGCTGGAAAAATCGCATTAAAACTTATACGGCTCCGTTATAAGGAAGCTTAAATGGGGCCGGCAACAAAAAACCGTTACCCACCCTACAAGAAAGGAAGCTTAAATGGGGCCGGCAACAAAAAACCGTTACCCACCCTAC
>QNEL01000008.1 GCA_003645185.1 Candidatus Parabeggiatoa sp. nov. 3 | reverse complement strand
CTTGATTAGGTTTTTGATTGTGGACTAATGGCCCGACGGTTTGTTTGACGATGTAGTCAACAATATAGGTGGGGGTGTAGTAAACGCCACCGGCTTTTTTAATGTCTGGTTTTTGTTCAATGACTGCGCGATGGGCTGGTGTGAGGCGAATGACTTGGCCCAAAAACTGTTCATACACTTGTCCTAAAATGTCGGCTGGTAGCACGGAAAATTCATAAGGACTGTCAGGATAGTAGAGGTTTTTCAGAATGTCTTTGAGGATTTTGTCATCAATAACCAGCGTGGGAGTTAGGGTATCTGGATCATCGCGCTGTTTTTCTGCTTGGAAATGGAATAGGCCCGAATTGTAACGTTCATCGGCTTCTTGAAAGTGTTGAAAAAGTCGGGTATAGATTTTGGGGCCGTTTTGCAAAGCGAGTAATCGCCCGTAGTCTTCGATACCGCGATCTTCGCAAATGCGTAAAAATATAATGCGATCAATGGTTTGTTGAACGGCGAAGTTGAGTTGGCGCGAGGTTAAAACGGGATTACGCAGGGCAATGTTACGGGCAAGCATGTCGCGCCAACGTTCAATTTCAGTTAAAAAGGCCGTATCAACTTCGGCTGTGCCTTTCTTGTGGGTTTTGGAGTCGATGTATTTATCAAAGGCCCCTTTTAAAATCGCTTCGCGGGAGAAAATGCCGACGAGTTCTTCCCAACGGGCTAGATATTCGGTGTAAGTTAAATACAAAATCCGTGCGTGTGCAGCGTTATCCGTTTTCGCCGGTTTGAAGCGGCAGTCGTAGACTGCGATATCGGCAAAATTCGTCAAAATGCTCAGTGGCAATTTGGCACTCCAGCCATAACGGCGCACTTGAAATGCCGCTTGGGCATTGTTTTTGATCTGAATCGATGGCTTTTTGGCTTCTAAAAAGAATTTTCGCACCCCGCCAATTCTAAAACTGTAATCAGGCGCTTTGGTAGCACGGCCGATTTTGAGCGCGTCTTCATGGATGACATCTTTGTAGGCTTCGGCGTAGCCTTGTTCATTGGCAACATCCCAGCCTAAGGCTATAAAAAAGGGATCGATAAATTCGCGGCGCGTTTGGGTTTCTAAGTAAGTGCTTTGTTGGTAGGTTTCGATGTGACTGGTAAAGCGTTCTACTAAGGTTTGTATGGTTTGAGAATTTTTGGTATTCATGCGATTACGTCATAGAAATCAAATTTTTGAAAAAATCGGTTTTTTAAAATTAGTGTTTGAACGAAAACTTTTTTCTTTACGGCGAACACAGAGGAACACAGAGTTTCACCGAGATTTGACTCTAATTGAAGCTTCTGTATTGTGCTGTGTGCCTTTTTAATTTATGAGGCAAGGCGTTTTCGTTCAGGCACTAATTAACTGTCTCAATAAAATGTCTATAATGTTAAGGTTAAATTTTTTATCACGGAATCCTTACACACTTTTTTGATTTTTACTATAACTCAATGAAATAATTAACTAAAAAATGGACACTTATTCAAAAAAACACTCTTTTATTATGCAAAATTTATTCTGAGGTATAAATGATTGTTTGTTAATTAATATTAACTCATTGATTATGAAATAATTTTAGCGTGAAATACAAAATCCGTGCGTGTGCGGCGTTATCAGTTTTTAAAGGTTTAATGCGGCAGTCGTAGACGGAGAAGTCGGCAAAATTCGTTAAAATGCTCAGTGACAATTTGGCACTCCAGCCATAACGGCGCACTTGAAATGCGGCTTCGGCATTGTTTTTGATCTGAATCGCTGGCTTTTTGGCTTCTAAAAAGAATTTTCGTACACCGCCTATTCTAAAACTATAATCAGGGGCTTTGGTGGCACGGCCGATTTTGAGCGCGTCTTCATGTACGACATCTTTATAGGCTTGGGCGTAGCCTTGTTCATTGGCAACATCCCAGCCTAATGCGATAAAAAACGGATCGATAAATTCGCGGCGCGTTTGAGTTTCTAAGTAGCAGCTTTGTTGGTAACTTTCTAATTGAGTTGTGAAACGTTCAACTAAAGCTGAAATTTGGGAATTTGGATTCATTATTGATTTTGAAACTGAGGCTTGAAATCATTAATAATTATGTATTGATTAATATTTGTACTTTGTACAGAGTAGATGGTGGGTTCGCTCGTAGATGGTGGGCAAGTTCGTTTCGACGCCCAGCGTCGAAACGAACTTACCCACCCTACATTTAATATCAAAATTAATCTCAAAATCAAATCATTATGTTTTTTGTCTTGTACATAGGGATGGTGGGTTCGCTCGTAGGACAAGATATCGCTATTTTGCTATGGTGAGTTAATCTTATTTGAAAACTATTTTGCAATAGGCTGACAGTATGATATAAATTGAACCTATTATTATTTATAAATGAATTTTGTCAATGACTTTTTTAGTGAATAACACTATGAATAAAACGAAAATCGCGATATTGAAATTTTGCCTTGAAAAAAAGCAGCACATTACTGTTGTTGAGATTGCACAAGTTGTGAATCGTAGTATTGTTACCGTGCAGGCGTATTTACGTGATTTCAAAAAGGCGGGGAGAATTGCACAGTTTAGCTCTCATGGGCAATATCAGGTGATGACTCCCAAAATCTATTTTGAAAATTTTTTATGGGTTTATAAGAAAAATCAATTGGTTGGCTATCTTGATTTTAAAGGGGGGGTGTATCGTTTTGCCTATAGAAATCATTACCTGTGCCAACCGATGGCCCTGCCTTTATCGCCTCAAATGGCGTTGACTGAGAAACTCTTTTATAGCAAAAAGATATTCCCGGTTTTTGAACAGTTGATTCCTGAGGGGCTAGATCGAAAATTGCTGGCAATCAATACGGGTTCGACTGATGAGTTTGATTGGCTTCCGTTGTTACAGCATGTTTATGGTGATTTACGCTTTTCTAAAACACCTCTGATATTTGAGGATAATGAGGAGTGTCAGCCTATTCGTTACACTGCTGTTAAAAAGGCTTTGCTTGGTGACAATCCTTTTCCTAATATTTTAGATTGGGATATTGAGATTGATGAGAAGACGCTGTTTCCTGAAAACCAAGCGTTAGAAGAGGCTGCTAAAACCTTTACGCCATTGGGATTATCGGGTTGGCAACATAAGTTGTCTGTTGTTTTGAAGGGGAATCGTTTACGTCAGGATAAGGTGGCTGATTATGTGTTCAAACCTTATAACTCCCTTTGCGCGGATCAGTATTGTGAGGAGTACTGTCCGCATGTTGCTCTCAATGAACACTTATTGATGACTTTTGCGAAAAATGAGTTGGGCTTTGATGTGCCTTTCAATGGGATCATTAAGCGTCCAAATGATCGTGAATATCATTATGTTGTCAAGCGTTTTGATCGTTATGATGGGTATTCGTTTTCTTGCCATGAATTGGCAAGAGTGATGGGATTCAACAGCAAGTCTCAAATGAGTTTTGAAAAGTGCTTTAAGCGGTTCAAAATCCTTATGAAGCACCCGAAGGAGCGATTAACGTTGCTTCAATATTATTTTTATTCACTGCTTGTTGCATCTGATGAGTGGTTTTTGAACCATTTTTCGGTGATGGCGGATGAAAAAACGATAAGGGTGGCACCGCTTTCTAATATTTTGATGACGGGGATTTATGAGAATGCCTTTGGCTATGAAGGGCCGAGTGATGAGCAGGCCAGCCAGCAGAGCCCTCATGATTTGTATGTTTTAGTTGATTTGATGAAAGTCAATAGAAAACGGTTTAATAAAGCGGCTTCATTGATCTTGTTTAATTATACGCATCGGCTACCGGAATACATTAATAAATTGGATAACGTGTTTTCAGAGGCTAGGGTTTATAAAAAGAGTGAACCTGATTTGTTTAGTCAAGATGCACAGAGTCATGAATCTGTTTCTTTAGGGGAAAGTCTGAGAAAAAGTCATCAAATCAGGATGGCTGAATTGGACAAAAATGGCTGGTATACACAGCTTGATGTGCCTCCGATTCATGTTGATTATCCGGTGTTACAATTGAGGTTGTTTGATGGGGTGTGATGAGTGGGGAGTTAAAACGCATTCAGTGAAAACTTTAGTTTGCATCTGATATTTACGTTCCAACTTTAGTTTGCAAAAAAAGTGTAGGCTTAACAACAATCGGAGAATTGATATGTTAAAAAGTTACGAAGCCATTTACAAAAATGGCGAAAAATTGACCCTGAAATCGACGAGAGATTGCAAAAATGGTTTCAAACCCGTCGTAGAAAACCGCAAGGTGGCGCTTTACTACCCATTATTCAAGGCAAAACAGTCGCTCAACGTGTATTGGAAGATAGAGGGGAATGATGTGGATTGAAGAGGATTGTGCAAAGGTAGATTTGAATGACGGGTCAATTTTTTATGACGCTGAATGAACACCACTTTTAGTGAAGGAGCTACCATGAAACCCTTTTCAAAATGGACGATTGCTGAAGTTGAGGAGACATTCAATATCGTGATACAAAAAAACCATGAACGCCTCACTGAATGGTTGAGCGATGTTGCCGTGCCAACCCCTGCTGAAGAAAGCCTACTTGATAGATTGAGAGAGAGATTACAAGATCGAGTCTGGGATTGGAACGAGTGGGAATTGAAAAGCAAATTTATCTTTCCATTGTTATTAGCTATTGATTTTGATCAAGAAGAGTTTCAATCGTTTATTGAACGAGACATCTCAGTAGATATTGACAACGAAAAATTGTCAGGTACTGTGGATTTTCTTGTTGCCAGTGGCAAACGTTATCCCAAACATCCCTACTTTTTTATCCATGAATATAAAAAGGAGCGCGAACTATCAGGGGATCCATTAGGACAATTGTTAATCACGATGATAGCCGCGCAAAAATTGAATAATGATAATCAGCCGATTTATGGTTGTTATGTGATGGGCCGATTTTGGTTTTTTGTTGTACTAGAGGGGCTTGAATATTCAACCAGTCTGGCTTACGATGCGACAAAAGACGACATTAGAAGTATTTTTGGTATCTTAAAAAATACCAAAGGAATGATTTCAAAAATGATCACTGCACAAGGTGCAAAATAAATTTTGCTTTTCGTTCCAAATTTATTTTGCGGTTAGCTTTCCGTTCCAAATTTATTTTGCGGTTGTTTTCGTTCCAATTTATTTTGCGGTTGTTTTCGTTCCAAATTTATTTTGCTTTTATTTGTTTCCGATCTACTGCTAATTGGTTGTACTCATCAAGGAGAAAAATGATGATATATGATGTCATTTTAAGTCAAAAAGAGAATCAGTATTTTGCTAGGGTAAAAGAATGGCCTGAAATAATGGCCTATGATAAAAAACGGGATGAGGCGATTCGGCAAGTTCAAACCCAATTATTTGATTGGCTTACTCGACAAAAAGTCGAAGTGGTGCAAATTGAGGTGCCTTTACCCAAAACAACTAAAAATCCTTATACTGCTCAATTAGCACTGCGCCAAGGTGTCGCTGGCAGTGATTTGCTGGCATTTGCTGGTTGTATTGAACCTAGTGAGTTGCAAAAAATGTCTCAAGCTATTGAAGAGGATTGTGCAAAGGTAGATTTGAATGAATGGTAAATTTTTATTGGATACTAATATTATTATTGCGTTGTTTGCACAGGAAATGGTGATTAAAGCATTTTTAATCACGGCGAAAGAAGTTTTTGTCCCAGCGATTGTGATAGGTGAATTGTATTACGGGGCTAGAAACTCTGGACGTATTGAAGAAAATGTGAAGCGAATTGATCAATTCGCAGCTGCCAATGAAATACTCTTTTGTGATGCTAAGACTGCTCAATATTATGGACTGATTAAGCAGAAGTTACGTCAAAAAGGTCAACCCATTCCAGACAATGATATTTGGATAGCAGCCATTGCCCTACAATATGAATTAACGTTAGTTTCACGCGACCAACATTTCAGTAAAATTGAGGGTTACAATTAAACAACATTTGAACAGGATTACACTTCTTGACGGATTGACAGGATTAAGGCATCACAATATATCAAATTAATTCTGCTAATCCGTTTAATCCTATTCAAAATCTTATCTGAAACGCAAACGTTGACACACATTATGACGCATATCAACAAATTGCTACCACAATCTCGGTTGCGTCTGGTTCATATTAACCTTGAATACACTGATTAAACCGACAAACAGTTCATTTTTTAAACCGATTATACTACTCAAATTGATGTTGAACTGATATTCAATCAGCGTTTCACGCGCTTTGTTTCGCTTCGCTGTACTACGCTAAGAAAATCATGACAATCAGTATGTTTTGCTCCAGTTTTTGCGCGCAAAAACTGTATTTCACGCAAAAGTTTCGCGAAGCGAAACTTTTGCGTGAAGTTTCGCGAAGCGAAACTTTTGCGTGAAATTTAGCTTCGCAAAATGTGACATATCAGCGTTCTATCACGTTTTGACCCCTTTCTATTTATAAAATCTCCACTGATAACTGATATACTCAGCACGGGAACAAATTTAACTTTTATAATGAGGTTGGTGGGCAACAAAAACCCGTTACCCACCCTACATAAAAGAAACGAATATGCAGACTTTGAAAAGCCCTGAAATTGTCAGTCTTGTCCTCTTTTTGATTGGGTTATGGGCAGCCAGTACGTCTGAAGATATAGGCGATAGGTATAGCAGTCTTCAAGAATTAGATTTAAGGCATAATCAGCTTGCTTTTTTAAATTCAGGGTATTTACCACACACAATCGACTAGACTTACATGGTAACCCGCGAGTTTCTTATTAAGCCTGAGTTTGCAGATCCCTTTAAATTACCTCATTTATGTCTGACGGTTGATGAAGGAACAAAAATACCGGCTGGTTTGATTGAAAAATCGAAACGGTGTCAATAATCAGTAGTTTGAAAATATAATAAAAGCAAAATAACAGGAACGAAAATCGATCAGCTGCTGGTCGGAATGCATGTTATTTTGCGGCTTGGAATGCATGTTATTTTGCGGCTTGGAATGCATGTTATTTTGCGGGTCAATTGGAGTGGAACACACCTATGTACAGGACAAATAAATATAAATGTAAGCACCATCCTTTTGACTGCAACCAACCAACAAAATAAATTTGGAACGAAA
Source organism: Candidatus Parabeggiatoa sp. nov. 3 (assembly GCA_003645185.1). Classification (GTDB taxonomy): domain Bacteria; phylum Pseudomonadota; class Gammaproteobacteria; order Beggiatoales; family Beggiatoaceae; genus Parabeggiatoa. The sequence continues at coordinate 33,143 of QNEL01000008.1, read as the reverse complement.
AACGGGCCGCAAAATAACATGCATTCCAAGCCGCAAAATAAATTTGGAACGAAAAATGGGCTGCAAAATAAATTTTGTACTCCAAGGGGCCGCAAAATAACAGGAACGAAGGCCCGCAAAATAACAGGAACGAAAATCGGGATAGGGCGCATTCCCAAAAAAAGGGTATTTATTTACCTTAAACTATTTGGCAATAGATGAGGCTGATAAAGTACGCCATTATGAGAAGATAATCGAATTCACAGGCGTTGAGTTGTTTCAACAATGGTATGGATAACCGTTCAGGCTTTCAATCATTTCTCTTTGAGTCAGTGAATGGGCGGCGATTTTGTTCTTATAAAGTGTCTTGATTCTTTAAGAGGATAATTTCAACACGACGGTTTTGCTGTCGCCCCTCTTTTGTTGCATTCGTGGCAATAGGCTCTTTTTCACCAAATCCTTTTACAATCAATCTATTGGATTCGATGCCTTTTGTGATCAAAGCGTTTTGTACTGTTTCAGCACGGCGTTTTGAAAGACGTTGATTATAGGCTTTGCGACCTCGATTATCAGTATGCCCTTCTACCGCTATGGAGCGTGAGTCATCATATTCTTGAATTAGGTTAACAAATTCAGTGATTTGTTGCTGGCCTTCAGGCAATAACTTGGCTTTACCTGTTTTAAAAAAGACGGCATACAAGGTAAATTGCAAACCGCGATCTGTTTCGATAGGCCAGCTTTGTGTACTGGTGCCTATGGTTTCTATATGTTGTGTTTCTAATACTGGTAAGGTTCTTGCGATAGGCAGGGCTGTTTGGATAGGCGCGGCGATGACATCGGGTTGGGTAGGTACACCTGCGAAGCTGAAAGTTGTTGTATAGGCCGGTTCTAATCTCATGGCACAGCCTGTGGTTAATCCTGTTAATATCAGGAGTATTGCGGAGCGTTTTAAAACTTGAGGGGATGTGATGTTTTTCATGATGGGATGATGTTTTTCATAAGGAATAAATAACTAAAAACGTGATAGAACGCTGATTGCGCTGATTGTCATGATTTACGCTGATTAATAAAAAACGGGAATGCTATAAAGACTCCCTAAGCTCTACATGAAATTCATGATAAGGGGTAGCCTCATTTGGATGACTTCTATGTTCAGAAAGTCTTTTATCCAATTCCTTTTTTTGCCATTGTGGTACATCAATGTTTTCGCTAGATTGGCTAATTTTATACCAAACTTCTTCTTGCTGTAAATTTTTCCTTGATGGCATCGTATCGTGAGTTCAAAGTGTAACTTCGTTATGCTGCCTTCGCAAAATAAATTTTGCACTCCAATTGGGCCGAGGCAAAATAAATTTGGAACGAAAATCGGGCAAAGGCAAAATTAAATTTGGAACGAAAATAGGGCAAAGGCAAAATTAAATTTGGAACGAAAATCGGGCGGAGGAAAAATAAATTTGGAACGAAAATTGGGCAGAGGCAAAATAAATTTATCTTGATAAAAATTCAAAGGCCTCTAAAGTCGGAGTTCCAAGCGTGGGTACATTGACAGTCTGTGATAAGTCTGAACAGTTAGCCAGTATGATTATCTGTTCTTGTGCGTCTTGTTTAGTAAAGCCTAGTACTGCTGAATTGCCTGTTTCAAAGAAATCAGGTTTTTTTACCAAGCAAGGGTGTTGTTTTCGCCATGAGATTAAATCTTTTAGGGTGTGATACCACTGATATTCTTTACTGCCTTTTTGATGCCGTCTGTTTTTTCTGTCTTCAGTCAAGGGTACGCGCTTAACAAAGCGACTATCCTGACAGCGAATAGGGTCTTTTTGATAATTTAAATCGTTTTCAACTCCCAATTCTTCTCCCATATAAAACAAGGGTGTCCAGCCGAGACTTAATTTTAATTGCCACAGTAGCTTAATTTTGCGTAAATCGCCTTGCAGTAGACTGAAAGTGGTTCCTGAAATACCACGGGGGAAGCTTTCTCCTTTGATTTGTCGAAAGGGTTGGCAACCGTTGTTGAGAAAAGATTCGGTTAGGGTTTTGGCAATCGGTTTGTCTAGCATTTCAAGGCTTAATTCGTCATGGCTTTCGCTGAGTATCCACCAGTGCGTGTGATCGGGTGTGTTGGTGAGTACGGTTTGGATGTCTTTTACTTTGCCAGCGGTGACGGCTTGCCAAAGATAGGGCATTAAGGTGAAGTGATAAGCGATTTGAACTTGATCGCCTTGTCCGAAGTATTCAAGGAGTTTTTCAAATTGTTCATTGGCTTCTGCTAAAAAAACGGCCTTTGGCGCGACAGATTGTAAACTGAGACGGAAAATTTTGAGCAGGGTATGTACTTGCGGCAGACTGATACACGATGTGCCTGGTTGTTTCCAGAGAAAGGGTACGGCATCAAGACGAAAAACATCAATGCCCCAATTGGCAAGCGTTAATAGATTATTAATCATGCCAAACAGTACGTCTGGATTTTGATAATTCAAATCCCATTGGGCAAAATCAAATTGATCGGTTGTATAGCCGAATGGCCGACGTTTGTAAAAGGTTGACCATACCCATTGATCAAGTGGTTCGACGTAATCCCAATGGCCTGGGGCAAAATCGGGGAAAATATCGGGCACTTTTTCCCAAGGTTCGCCTGAATGACTCCACATAAAAAAGGGATAATAATGCGGGTCGTTATGCTTAGCGGCGACTGCCCAGGTTTGTTTGTCTGAAACGTGATTGAGTACGAAATCTAAGGCAATGTGTATGCCTTGTTGATGACATTCGCTGATTAATGTTTGGAGGGCTTGATTCGTGCCCAATTTTTCATCAACGGTTTCGTAGTCATCGACGGCAAAGCCGGCATCTCCTGAACTTTTTAAGAGGGGGAGAATATGAATTAAATTGATGCCTAAGTCATTGAAATAGTGTATTTGTTTTCTCAAGGCTTCCAGTTTTTGGCCTTGAGGGGCTTCTGGGCTAAATAAATCGGCGTATAAAATATAGGCTATTGTTTCAGATGATTTAAACCAATTGGCCGGGGTGTCTTTGTCGAAAGCTTTTAAGGCTTCTGATCGTTTAGCTTGATGTTCATCAATTAAGTGTACAAACTGATGAGAGAGTGCTTCAATGCGGTTGTCACTTTCAGGGTAGAGTTTGGCGAGTAAGGGACGAATTTGATTTTGAAGTTCTTCCATTGTTATCTTTGAGTTTTAGAGCAAGCATTATATAGATTTTCATGACAAAAATAATTTCATGAAGTGCGAACGACAAGGGCGAACCTACGTGTTCGCCCCCCTTGGTGTGAATTTAAAAAACTACGTTTTGGATATGACAAGCGTACCGGCCAATTTATCGTGCCAACCTTGTTTTCTCTTGTCGAAGGCTACCCAAATACAACCTAAACCCAATGGAAGCATAGATATAAGATAGGCAAAATATCGACCGATTAATTGCCCTATTGAAGGTTTTTCACCAGTATCGGCATCAACAATAATGGCGGATATGGCCATTTTGCCAGGTGTAGCTTGTTTATATTTCCAAAACATAATGATGGCGATAGCGGGGAAGAGATAAGAAATTAAAAAATGTGCAGGCCCTTGCACAAGCGTGTCTGATTCTAAATAAACCATGCCGTAAATACCGAGTAATGGTGGCAAAGTAATCAGCAGGAGAATGACTGTATCAATGAGTGTCGCCAAAGTTCTTGCCCAAAATCCAACGTATTTTAATTCTGGTTGTTCATGAGAGCCTGAAATTTCGGCGGTTGGTGGGGTATAGGGATTGTGTTCTTCCATAAATTATTTTTTGATTTGTTTTGATTTATAAGAAAGGATTTAAAACCTAACTACAAGGATTGTATATTCGATGCGGATTTAAAACCTAACTACAAGGATTGTATATAAAAAAGGATTGACAACTGAACGATAAGGATTGGGTAGTCCCTACAAACCAATGCCATTAAAAATCAATGATTTACGTTAATATGCGGTTCAATATTATTTGAAAACGCTTTTAAATTCAGGTAGCCCAGTAGAGTTAATAATACTCTCATCCAATCTAAAAAAGCCAAAGCTGAAGTTTTGGACTCAAAAAGTATAGCCTGTTGGGTTGGGGAAATGAATTTTTTTGTTCCTAAAGATTATCTTTCTTTTGAACGCTTGAGCCACATTTTCCGCGCCATATCCTGCGCCTCATCAATACTAGCCGCCTTTTCCATCAATTTTAAAGCAATTGCTGCGGTTCCTATCACTGCGCCTTCGGCGTACTCATTTTCAATCTCTCCGCGCCATAAGGCCAGTAAACGTTGCGGTTCTAAGACTTCTTCTTTGACATGCCGCTGTTTAAAGATGGGGGGCCACATTTCATCGGACAGTTTACTGTTATGAACACTTTGAACTAAACAGTCCATATCGGGATTGCGTTCAATTTCGCCGCCTTCACCTTTCATGACGGCTAAATGGGGGTAATTGAGTAATAAAGCGGCTTCTTGATGAACGGGGCGATAATCGGGGTGGAAAATCCCTTGTATCATGTAAGGGGCATTTAAGGGATTGAGCATACGGGCTAAGGTGTGGACGGGGGAACGTAAGCCCATGAGGGGACGAAGTTGAATGATTTCGTGTAATTTGGGGCAAAAGTATTGTAGCGGTAAATAGCTAAAATTGGACTGTTTGATTTGGGCAACTGCTTGTTCAAAAGATTTTGCGTATTGAATACCGACATAAGATAAGACTTCTTCGGTGTAAATACGCCCGTTTGTATGTCCTTTTGTACCGTGCATCAATACCTTGATGCCATTTTCTGCTAATAATAAAGCGGACAAAATAAACCAGGGTAAATGACGACGCTTGCCGGCATAAGATGACCAGTCTAAATCAACTTTTGCTATGTCATCAGGTAATTTAAGCGCATCACGCGCCGCTTGAAGAAATCCGGCTAATTCTTCACGGGTTTCCTCTTTGACACGCATCAACATCATAAATGCCCCTAATTGCGTAGGTTCAACTTCATCAGCCATAATCATTCGCATGGCCGAATAAGCTTCTTCTTGTGTTAAGGGGCGACTCCCTTTTTTACCTTTGCCTAGTATACGCACATATTGTGCAAAAGGATGCTCTTCGTAAAATGTTGTCGTCAACATGGGGATTGTTGGGATTGGGAATTGGGAATTGGGAATTGGGAATGATTAGCGTGTGAGTTTTACTTGAATCAGTAATAGAACACTGATTGTTATGAAAAGGCAGATTGACGCTAGTGCGAGAATTATAAAATCACACTTAATAACACTCAATTCTTAAAGGGTTAATGTGAGTTTGAGGTTCAGAAATTACTATTCGCATTGGCGATATTTTTTCGCATGAGCCTCACGAATTGAGGCAAAAGTTTTTTAGACTAACTTTTGCCTTGACGAAATTCACAAGGAATATTTAGGGGGATGGTGGGCAAGCGGGCGGCTTCAATCTGGGTTTATATTGAGTTCATTGTCGCTAAGCGATCCCACCCTACGAATTTGGGGTGAAAAAAAGTAGCCAAAATACCTGAAATTTAACACCCTAGTGCAGGATCGCTCCAGTTTCAATACCATTGAAAAACCGGGGCAACCTTTTTAGGCAGGCTAGGTGGTCTTAGGATTGTAGCGATCCTGCACTAGGCTAAAGCCCCCATGCGCAAAGAACAAAAACCCTGACGGGTTTAAACCCTCTCGCCCTGACAGGTTCAACTCGTCGAGTTTAGCATTAACCATTAATTCTTCGTGATTCGCAAGGCATTGACTTACTGCTTAAATGTCTCATCAATATCGCTATCAGCCAAACTACGGGGCATAAAAGGCAATATTCTCACCGCTAAGACGGTCAACAATGCTGATATGCCAATTCCACTGATACCTAATAATATTTCCCAAACACTTGGGCTGTAGGGATGTTTGTCAAGATGATCAAAAAAGCCGGAAGAGGTGACTTCCATACCCGGAAAAATCTCTAATGGATAAGCCTGTCCACCAATGATGATGACATATAATAATGAAAACCCGCCTATAATCGTTAACAAAGAGGCTGCTGCAATACTGACACGATTATGAGTAAATTTATCATGGTAAAGTAGTAGCAATGGCAGTATCGTCCCTAAAAAGAGATAACCACCCCAAAACAGTACGGTATAAACACCGCTGCCTGCCAAAATAAAGTATTCCACCCCATGACGGCCTGTGAAATAAAGATGGCTGAGATGATAAATCAGCACAAAATAAAACACCGCTGCAATAAATACCCCTAACAACGTTTTTGGTCTATGCAATATGGCTTCCCCTAGCGCACAATGCGTTTCCCAACAATCAATGAGCAAAACAATCAAGAAGACTGCCAGTCCCAAAGATAAAGAAAGGGCTATAAACAAGGGCGCCATAATCGCGGTATGATAAGCTTCCCGTGCAACCAAAAAACCAAAAATGGAACCGGTACCGGTAGTGAGTATCAAACGCCAGATAAAGGCTGTCAACCCTACGATGGGATAATAGCGTTGCATACGCCGTTCCATCATAAACCACAAATATAAGGCGCAAATCACTAGAAAGCCATTATATAATAAAATATTCCAAGCAAAAATGGATTTAAAATTGTAACTGGTCATGGCAATCACGAGGCGATCTGGCCGACCTAAATCCAACAATAAAACACTCAGGCCCCCAATGAGCAAGGTAATGGCAAGCAATGCCGATAAACGGGCGAGAGGATGATAAAAGATTTTGCGAAACACGGAACTGATGGAGGCTACATTCAATACACCCGATGCGGCTAAAATCAAGAAAATCGCAAAAATATGTGGCACTCCCCACACAATCTGGTTATTCATGCCAGTGATAATATGTCCGTGATGTTCCATATTATAGGCTGAAAATAACCCTAATATAATAAAAAGAATTGAGACTGCTATCCCACCATAAAAAGCAACACTTTTACCCTCAATAACGCAGAAAGTAATATTTTTCATAACTACAGCCCTTGATAACGTACTCCTGGATTCAGTCGCATATCAGGCCGCAAAGCCGTGCTACTGATCGCTTTTAATTTTTTGGAAATGTCACTATTGGGATCGTTCATATCCCCAAATAGCATCGCCTTGTGACCGGCTTTATCACAAGCTTCAACACATGCCGGTTTCTTTCCATTATCGATTCGATAAACACAGAATGTACAACTCTCTACAGTGCCTTTACCACGCGGTGTATGATGTTTCTGATTCTCTAAGCTTTTATGGACAAAAGACCGCGCTTTGTAAGGACAGGCCATCATACAATAACGGCAACCAATACAAATATGCCTATCTACCAAAACAATGCCATCAGCACGTTTAAACGATGCCCCTGTGGGACAGACATCAACGCAAGGGGGATGTTCACAATGCTGACACATCACGGGTAGGGAGTGTTCTTTTCCGGTTTGTTTATCGCGTAGGCCCACTTTACGTATCCATACTGGCTTAATATCTGCGCGGATTTGTTCAGTGAGGCCATGTTCAGTGTTACAAGCATTGACACACGCATCACATTCATCAGTACATTGGGTTGTATCTATCAGCATTCCCCAACGTACATCTGATGTGACCGATTCCTGCTGTACTTGGTGAGCTTGAGAAACACCATATAACAATACGCCGGGGGCCACTGTCATTCCTGTTACAACAGCAGTTGTTTTGAGAAAATCACGGCGGTTTGGGGTAGGTGAAATGTCCTCGTTCATAGTTTTCTCTTTGATTTGAGATTTGATTATGGATTTGTGCTGTACTCCACGCATAATTCAATCACGGCTCCAAAGTTTGTGATCAAATATCTATCAAAAATGGTTTTGAGGAACGTAAAGCGGCACACATGACATGAGCTTTGACAAATCAATGATCAATTTTCAATTCTAGGCTAGTTGTTTGTACGCAAAAACGGCAAGCCTTTCAATCAGTTGAATAGCTCTGAATGCGCTTATTAAATACTTAAGATTCAATTCAACATGAAGTTGATTTGACATATACTTAGCATCGTCATAAGGTCGCTATTACTTTAACATTTAAGCCAACAGCTTTTCACGCCAAAGATTTTGCGCGCAAAATCTTTGGCGTGAAAGCAGTTGTCTAAAAGCTCAAGTCACCTAAAGGTGACTAACCCAATATATCCATTTCACGCTTTCACGCTAAAGTTTCGCTCCGCGAAACTTTAGCGTGAAAAGTTGCGCGCAACTTTTGCGTGAAATATAATTTTAAATGTATTTACAAAAAGCGCAAATTGTGGCGGTTGGCAGTATAAAATATCCTAATTAACAATTTAGCGTTCCCCGATTATCGTTCCCCGGTACGACTTCCTTCATTCAACTGTCAGGGAATCCATTGGTAGTGAGGAGCAGAATATCAGGATTCAATCCACTGCTCTAAAAGGCCCTCAAGGGTTTCCTTATTAAAGGATTGTTGATCTTCTTTACTTAAACCTTTCCATAATTCCCATTGGTAACTGTTACCCCTAATAAAAAGCAACAACATTGTCTTGTGAGTACTATTGCCACGGTGAGATAAATCAATTCGACCAGCTGCACCCAGAAAATCCATTTCAATTGGCGAAAAGATGATTTGATGCCCTCCCACAAGAGACAACTCAAGTGAAGGCATGTCATAATCGCCTACATTTGGATCAGACAATGTGACTTTGTTGCTGCTGTTAAATTTGATGTGGCCACCTTTGGAATGTTCAGATAACCAAGTTTGAACCTTCTTGTATAAGATATCAGCTTGTTTGCCCCAAACGTTCTTTCGATCCACCCAATTAACGGAGGCTTTAGGTTGGCTCGCTGCCAGTTTTGTCAACTTATCACCAAGAGGTGTCTTGCTCATCACAACCTGTGATGACGACTTACCAGCAGTCGCAGTAGTAGAAGGCTTAGCAGGTGCCGCCTTAGCAGGTGCTTTAGCAGGTGCCTTAGCAGGTGCCTTAGCAGGTGTTTTAGCGGGTGCCTTAGCAGGTGCCACCTTAGCAGGTGCCTTAGTGGGTGCCTTAGCGGGTGTTTTAGCGGGTGTTTTAGCGGGTGCCTTAGCGGGTGTTTTAGCGGGTGCCTTAGCGGGTGCCTTAGCAGGTGCCTTAGCGGGTGCCTTAGCAGGTGCCTTAGCAGGTGCCTTAGCAGGTGCCTTAGCGGGTGCCTTAGCAGGTGCCTTAGCAGGTGTTTTAGCGGGTGCCTTAGCAGGTGGTGCCTTCTTAGCAGATGACTTCTTAGCAGATGAGGATGATGAGGTACGCCCAAACACGCTATCCCATGCCAGTGTCTCTCGATTTGTCACTTCAAAATACTGCGGTTGTTCCTCAGCAAATTTGATAATCGGGTTATTGAGTGTAATTAATTCAAACTTCTTTAAGGCCTCCAAATTGTTCTCAAACATCTTGGCATCAGCTTGGACATTATACACCTTCGTTTTTGGGAACAGGTTGACACCTTTACCAATCTCCTCGAAACCAATCTCTTTGAGAGATTTCAAATACTCCTCAACAGCTTCGTAAATTTTCTGGTATTCCTTTTCAGATAAATCCAGCATTTGTTCCATTCTCTTCACCCGAGTTGAAGTATGGAACTTTTCAACTTTCGTTTCAAAACGCATCCGCTTTTGGGAAAATCCCCATAAAAACAGGCCTTCATTAGAGGGAAAGGGCTCCCTATCTGGTATAAGGCATGAAAAGCCATCATTGAAACGAAAACCATGAAGTTTGATAATCTCTTGAGCAAATTGTTCAACGTTTTGTTCAATTGACATTAATTATTTTCTCCAAATAAAAATCGTGAATGTTTTAACAAAAATATAATATAGGTATATCGGTCATGTTGCATAAAACCTATAAACCACTCTTCTCAGTTTCATCCTTTTCATCAAAAATCCTAATGATTCCTGATCAACATTTCTGATCATTCACTTGTCTTTATGATAATAAAAAGTGGCAACTACCGTTTTGAAAATACCGTCTCATTCACAACGGCCACAACAAGTAGCGATTAAAGATGCTAATCAAAGCATCCCTAAATAACGATTTGAGCTAAAAACACTTTATAACAGATTATAAAGTGTTAAGGGCATTAAATAAGCCTTTACTCGAAAAATATTGACGGGTTTACATCATAATATAAACAGTTCAATATCTTGGATTAGGGCGTATCAACCTTTTATAACCTTTAATTGAAACGCCCCCTAGCTCAAAATGACTTTTCTTATCAATCTATTCTAGTAGAATAATTCCGCCCTTGTATGAGCATTGACATAATATTTTTTTGAGCCCCCACTTCCAACTTTCAAACTAAAGGGGGTGTTAAGGTTCAAGTTTTTCTGATAAAACTTGAACCTCGATAAGCGTTTGTTATATTCAAGAACGATACGGGAAGAACTGTACTTAATTTGAAACCTAAAGTCAAACTGAATTTCTATTGATTTTTTTTCTGATTGTAAAGGATTTTGGGAACACCATTAAATAATGAGGCTTTTTTCTTATTTTAAAGGGCGAACCTGCGTGTTCGCCCTCCCCAAAATTCGTTATAATACAGATTTTTTTATTAGAGCTAGTCTATAGATATCTATACTTTTTTTTGACTCTATTTAGCTGTCTATAGATATCTATATTTTTTTTGACTCATTGTAATCTATAGAAAAATCATATACCCTGCTTTAAGTGTGTTAATTAACGGGAAGGATCAAGCAAGTTATCTCTTGACACCCAGAACAGTGCAGTTCTAACCTACCCGAGGAAGTCAAGCATATCGGGCCCGATGGCAAAGTGGGTTAATTGAAAGTCACAACTTATTTTTCGGAACTGTTCCGCAATAAAAACTCAAGTACCAAATGTTAATGATTTCTAATGACACCGAAAGCATGTCAAGCGTTTTTTTGAGCAGATATATTCTATTTTTCTATAAACGGTTTATATTTATAACAGCTTATAAAAGAGGGCGGGATTCTAAACAAAGCCCTTCAAAAAACCAAGAGTCAGATAACTTGATCGAAATAAGATAGGTTTTGATGAAAAAATACTCATTTTTGGCATCTATTCAGACGATTTTTCAGGTTGACTGGCATGACATTGAAAACAATCAATAGTGACAGCAGCGTAAGTATGGCAACTACGACAGAAATGCTCAGAGCCTTCTTTGATACTTGGGTAATTTCCTTCGGTGTCTTTTGTAACATGACATTCAATGCAATTGACCAAACTATGCTGTATGGTACGGATACCATGACGCATGGTGTCATGACGATAATGTTTGAGAAACAAACCATGATTTCGACGCATCACATCAAGCGGCTCGACACATTTCTGGGAATTAGAAACGTTTTCTTTGGCTTTAGGCGGGTTAGGGATAGGCACCTCCCCTCCCCATGGACTAGCTGTACTGATTGCTAGGCTTAACAGTAGCCCAATACTAAGCTTTCCTAACGTGTTGAGTTTTACACGGATTTTCATATCTAATTTTGCATCCCTAACTCAATGGTACTCAAAATAGTCGTTTTTTAGAATTGAAATGATAAGCAATATAGCAAGAATGCTACTGCATTCACTCTTATGAGGCTAAAGGGTAATAATAACATAACCCAAGTTACCACCTAGATAGACTCTATTCAAATAGAATAACTCTGCGAGAATCGTATTTAGGTAGCAACTCAGGTTAATAATATACTCTATGGGCACGGTGTAGTCCAATTATTATTAGACTTCAAACTGGCGCGTTTCGGATTTTAGTCAAAAGCTTATGGCTTGCCACCCATAAGCGTAAAGAACAAAACACTTACGGGTTTAAACCCTATCGTTCTGACAGATTTATGTCAAAGAGTTTAGCATTAACCATTAATCTTCACACAAAGGCACACACAATATTTAATTATCAAAGCATCGCTGAACCTTTGTGTGCGACATCAGTAATAGCTTAATAGCTAATTGTACTACCGTTCAATACTTGTAGTACCTTTCAATATCTTGTTTTATTTAGGAAACTGGCTTACGGGAAAAAGTGGTTGTTAAGGTAGTTCATTAAACTAAGCCTCCTATGTCACCATAAGGGACTCGTCTTCAAAACCGTGCATGAGACTTTTACCTCACACGGCTTCTCTCCCAACTATTTTTATTGGCTGTAATTCTACCGCCTTTGTGATAATCTTTCTAAGCGTCGATTTGACACCATTTCATCTAAGTCCGAACCCCGCGTCGATGGTATTGGTTTATTTAGTTAGTGTTATCACTCTTAGTTGACAGTGTACACGTCAGCATATACTAAACATTACATTTAGCCCTTTGCTTTTTGTACAATCTTGTTAGTTCAGTTTATTAAAGTTTGTTAAACTCAACTCAATACTTTCTTGAGTAAGACTGAACTAATTACCCCGTTCCCAGAGATTGGCTATATTTGGACTTAGATACTTTCTGTGCGCCGTGACAATGATTCTTATGAACCCAACACCTATCATATTACTGAAGAATTGTAATATGTGTTTTCTTGTCAAATACGGATTACTACTTAGCTTGTTTCCGTTCTTAATTACGAACGCTTTATTATGTTGAAAGTTTCTCTCGTTACCATATCCAATTGCCTAACACCTTTAATAAGGCTAATCCTATTATTGGTGCATTATACCCTGCTTTACCAGAAGTTTAACGGACTTCCAATAAGGGTATTAGCGTAGACTATAGGTTGTCTTAGGGTAGCTTTAACCCCACAATCTTTGAGTTATCAATAAATAGAACTTCCTATTTAAGCCCGTATTATGTGTGAGTTACACACTTGATACGAAACGGGTCGCACTTCTTCAGTTAAGACAAGGGCATCGCTGACTAATTGATGAACGCTGATAATTTGATCCATTTCAAAACCGTAATAGGGCAGTACTTTACTAAATTGGCTCTTGCAAATAGCACAAATTGCAGCCATGTGAGTCACACCATGATTATCAACAACTTCTTTTAAGGCTTCCATGCGTGGCAAAGCCCCTTTCACACGCAATTCCATCAGATCATCGGTTAATAAACCGCCACCTCCTCCACAACAGTAGGTTTGGTCGTGAATAGTGTCAGGTGGCATATCATAAAAATGGTTACAACAGGCTTTGATAACCTCACGAGGAATAGTAAATTGTCCGCCTGGTATATTGCCCATTCGGGAAGCCCGTGCAACATTACAGGAATCATGGAAAGTCACTCGACGATGGTCATTGGCCGATTTATCAAATTTTAACGCGCCTTTTTGAATCAAATCGTGAGTAAATTCACAGATATGTTGCGGGATGGGATAACGCTGATCAAGAAAATCAAATGGGCCGGCTAAGGTATTTAAAAAGCTATAAGCCACACGCCACGCATGGCCACATTCGCCAAAGATAATACGCTTGACTTTGAGTTTGATCGCCGCTTCGCGGATACGCAATGCGACACGGCGCATATTTTCATAACTACCGATAAACATGCCAAAATTAGCCGCTTCGGAGGCTTGGGAACTCAGTGTCCACGACACCCTAGCTTGATGAAATACCTTTGCGTAGCCTATTAAACCATCAATATGAGGTTCTGCAAAAAAGTCTGCCGAGGGTGTGATGACCAATATTTCAGCACCTTCTACATCCAAGGGCAAGCGCACATCTATGCCCGTCTCATCCTTAATATCTTCTTCCAAACCGTCTAAGGTATTACGTAATGCCGGTTCAGGTAAGCCCAAATTGTTACCAATTTTATAGACTTTAGCGATAATTTCATTACAATACTTCTGGCCTTTACCTACGCAATCCAAGATTTCGCGTGCTGCCATTGAAATATCGGCTGTGTCTATTCCATAAGGACAAAACACGGAACAGCGACGGCATTGTGAACACTGATGATAGTAGTTATACCAATCATCAAGTACATCTTTAGTCAGATCTTTAGCTCCCACTAATTTGGGAAACAATTTGCCTGGCCAAGTAAAATAACGGCGATAGACTTGCCGTAAGAGATCTTGCCGAGCCACCGGCATGTTTTTAGGATCATGAGTGCCAATCATGTAATGACATTTGTCAGTACACGCTCCACATTTCACACAGGCATCCAAATAGACTCTCAATGAGCGATATTTTTTCAATAATTCGCCCATTTTCTCAATGGCAACCTCTTGCCAATTGTCTATCAATTCACCCGGATAACCCAATGATTCTTGCATTTGCGGCTTGGCAACAAAAGGACCATCCCCTTTCATGGCACCCGGTTTAAGAATTGGGATAACCGGATAGGGTCTCAATGCGGGGGTTTCAAAATTTGCTTTTGCCATAGACCTTCCTCAATCTGCAGCCGGGGCTTGGGTTTCAAATTGTTTAACGGCCCAAGGAGCAACGTGGCGTTTCTCCCGTGCATTATCAACTTGGTTGCGACTAGGACAAAAAAATACGCCAGGGGCATGTAGCAATTTGCTAAACGGGAAAATTATCATCAGTAGTATAACTGAAGTCAGATGCACTAATAACATTTTATCAGTGGGAATGGGCTGCCAATTAAAAAAGTCAAAATACATCACACTCAGCATGAAGGCTTTAAACTGAACAATATCAGTGTGTGTGACGAAGCTCACCATGACCCCACTAACACCAATCACTAAAAGCAAAATCAGCATTAAATAATCGGATGGACTGCTGATATAACGAATTCGTTGAACAAACAGGCGTCGTACCAACAAACCGAGCAAACCGAACAACATGACAAAACTGCCATATTTACCAAAAGGTTGCACTAAAACGACCCAACTCCAAACGGGATCGATGAAATAGCGTAGATGGCGAGCTAAGACAATCCATAACGCGGCATGAAATAACATTCCAAACAACCAAATCCATTTGTTGGAGCGAAACAAGCTGCGAAACAAGATAACCTCGCTGAGTACACGCATGACAACTCCCCCTGTTGTTAAGGGGGCAGGCATGGTAGGTACTTTCAAAGGCGCAGGCGTTGTTGCATATTGATAGATTCTGTAGGCTAATCCTAATATTAAAATTAGGGTTGCGGTATAAAATGAAAGTGCGTAAATAGTCGTCCAAGATCCCATAAATACATACCTTTTACCCTTATCCTAATCCTCTCCCTCGCTGAGAAATCCCCTTTATTTCATGCCGCTTTTGCAAAGCGGCATTGTAGATAATATTCAAAAAAGGGAAAGCCTTCATACGTCAGGAGAAGATGAGGTTCAGGGATAGTTTCGTTTTTAGACGCAGCCTGTCGGTTTTGGAAGACCGGCAAAACGGCAAGCCTGTTTAGCGGGCCCATAAGGGAACAACTCATACAAGTACTTGCTGTTGCCTTTTTCCGGCCCTAATTTCTTGCCAATCGCCTTGGTCAATACACGCACCGCTGGTGCAATTTGGTACTCATCATAGTACTCACGTAGGAATCTAATTACTTCCCAATGATTATCGGTGAGTTCCAGCTCGTCTTGCTCTGACAAGACTTTGGCAATAGCTTCATTCCAATCGGCTAGGTTAGTCAGGTAGCCTTCCTCATCGACTTCAACTTGTTTACCTTCAACTTCAATACTTGCCATTTATATTATCCTCTTTGTATAGATTTTCACGCTGTAAGGCTAAAGTACAGCGAAGCGACGCGCTGAAAAAGTTTTCGTGAGCCTCAACTTTTGCGTGAAAGATAGTTTAACATGAGTGTAACAATTTTTAGAACAGTGCTTGATAGATCAAGCCTCTATTGTAAAGCAGATGCTTGATTATAGCCAAGCTTGTACCTGCTTATTTTCAACGGCCATATCCACAAAATCAGCATAATTAGTAGACTTTATGCCTTCAATGACCTTATCCTCTCGCATGCCACGCGCTTCGAGGTCTGGGACTAAAACACAAATAGTGCAGCTTTTCAATGCCTCTTTGACAAGCGTTTCAAAACGTGTCCCTTTGAGTGCGCCGTAAACACCATCTTCAAACAACAAAATGCTATGCCCTTCACGAGCGAAACGCAAACAACTTTCCAACGAATTTCTATCAAACGGCGATTTATTCACAGTATGTAACATGCCCATTCCCTCGCTTAAAAACTGAAGATCACTTCTTGTTGATCCATTAATTCTGCCATTTGCGTGTCGTTTAACACTTCCACCGGCACAATTAAATCTTCTTCCGAAAGCCCCCGTTCTTCCATCGACTTCTTATCGACATAGAGCTTCTCAACGTCGTAGCCTTCAAGCGCACCGTAAGTCTTAGAAAAATTTTTGACCCCTATGCCATCATTGACTGAGGTTTTCTGATCTTTCTTGAGTTGATAAACCCCATCATCAATAAAGGCCAAACTAACATCTTGCTCAAATGCTGCTCCAATCAGCACCACTTCTAATGACTCTAACGCATAGATGGTGCCATAAGGCGCTTTGCGGTTCAAATACAGGAATTTTTTGACTACACCTTCCTCTTCCATTATCTCATCTCCATTCTACTGTTAGTCTCCAAATACCATCAAGCGTTCTGATTGTATGCCTGCTTCAATCAGTTGGCCTAAACCAGAAATGCGAAATCCTGAAGCAATATTATTAGCATCTTTGCCTTGACGCTTAGCTTCATTCTCATCCAACATCCCGCGCCGTTGTGCCGCCGCTATACATAACACCAAATCAAGGCTATGCTCTTTAGCTAATTCTGACCAGCGATTGACAATATGACGATCATCTTGGGGAGGAACTGTCAAACGCGATCCATTATTAACACCGTCGTGATAGAAAAACACACGAAAAATGTCATGGCCTTTTTCCAAAGCGGCTTTGGTAAATTGATACGCAGAATCAGAAGCTTGATGTTGATAAGGGCCTTCATTGACCAAAATTGCAAACTTCATTCTATAGATTTCCTCTGTTTGTCACCTTCGCTCAGAGCAATTGGTAATTGATAATCGGTGTCGTTAAGCGTCATTATTACAAACTAAATTCATTCTATGACATTTTACTTTCTGTTAAACAAGAAACTGATGCCAAATTCATGACATATTATTATACTTAGCATTGTGATAAGGTCGCTATTATTTAATTCTAATAGCCAAGCCGTTGTCTAAAAGCTCAAGTGGTGGACAGTATAAATCAAATCGTCTTCGCTGCAAAAGTTTTGCGCGCAAAACTTTTGCAGCGAAAGTTGTTTTTTTTCACCCATTACCTATTACCTATTACCCATTACCGATTACCTTTAAAAGCGGATATGTGTAGAAGCATTCAAGCTGCGACGTGAGCCCCGCCAATTGTCAATATGGAATTTTGTAAATGGCAATTCGGTTAACTCAAAGAAACGAGGCCAGCCAATTCGTTCCACCCAGTCCGATAAACGTTCCCAATCTCTGGCATCTTTCTTGTAGACGTTCAGAATTTTCTTCACAATCGCGGCTGCTTCAGGCCAACGGGGTGGATTGTTAGGAATGCCAGCTGCAACCAATTTTTGAAACGTCGGTTTACTACGGGCATTGGAGTGATTTCCACCAACCCAAATGGCCAGCTTGGAATGTTCTGGATCATTAATTTGCATGGGTGGACAAGGAGGATAACAGGCACCACAACAAATACATTTCTTTTCGTCCACTTCTAGTGAAGGTTTGCCATTCACCAATGCCGGGCGGATAGCCGCAACAGGACACCGTGCCACAACGGAGGGACGTTCACACACGTTGGCAACCAAATCATGGTTAATCTTAGGTGGCTTAGTGTGTTGGATATTAATAGCAATATCGCCTTGCCCACCACAGTTAATTTGACAACAAGATGTGGTGATATGGACACGATTGGGCATATCTTCACGAATAAATTCTTCGTGCAATTCATCCATCAGCGACTTCACCACACCAGACGCATCGCTAGCGGGAATATCACAATGCAACCAACCCTGGGTATGGGCAATCATTGTCACGGAAGGGCCAGTCCCACCAACTGGGAAACCTTCTTCTACCAATTTCTCAACCAGCTGCTGTACTTTACCCTCTTCTGCAACCATAAATTCAATGTTGCTACGAATGGTAAAGCGAACATAACCATCAGCGTAATTATCCGCAATATCACACAATTGACGAATGGTATAAAGATCCATTTGCCGCTGAGTCCCAGCACGCACCGTCCAAATTTTATCGCCACTTTTCGCTGTGTGGCACAATACCCCAGGACGAGGACGTTCATGGTATTTCCAAGCACCGTAATTTTTCGTCATCACTGGGTGCATATACTGGAAAGGATCCGGTACGCCGCTTTCTATGGGCATCCGTGGTGGCATAACAACCTCCTAAAATAGCCTAATATTATAATATAGTGATAAAGAAAAGCCAGCAATGAGTTCACTGGAAAATATCTTATCCGATTCATTTCTCGTTAACAAACGTTAACAATAGCACTCCATCAAGTGGGTGAAACGAAGTGGCTTTGAAGCCGCCTATCTACCAAAGGCTACCGAAAATTATCGATAGCCGCTTTGTACAATCTGATATTGCTTGGTTCTCGCAAAATTGATAGATTGTTAATAAGTCTTCAGGTTTTTTAAGTCACGACATTGAGGACTGAACCTGATACCGGCAAGCGAAAGAACAATGAATGCTGCTATCTAATTTGTGAACAAAAGTGATCACGACTAAGTTCACGATTCAACCAAGCCGGTTGCTTTTGGAATTTCCAAAAACAGAGCCGTCTTGTCCCCGTGCGTATAAGTTCCTGGTTAGCCTCCAGTACTTAAATCAACTCGTTAAGATGCGAGAACTCTCAGACCTTCTCGTTCAATATTTCTGGCCGCATTTAAATCGCGAACTATTTTAAACCACCACCCCCCCAAAAAAACGACTCTATGCACACAATTCGCTGAAAGAATCAATCACTTATGGATTTTTAAACCGTTCATGAATTTGACTTTTGAACCGATCTTAAAAATATAGGGTTAAATAATTATGGGCATAGAGTAGCCCCCAAGGGGGATGGCAAGGCAACTCTCTGGTTATGAATTAGGCCGCCAATCTTTTTTCTTCTGCTTGACGATCAAACCACTTCTGGGCCTCTTCATCCCAAGTATCTATTTTGACGTAAGAGCTTCGACGCGGTTCTGACACCATATTGGGATCAACTTCCAAGCCAATCCCTTCAAGGAAGTTGGGTAAACCAATACGTTCAATCATTTCCCCGGTGCGTTCATGTTCTAACGCATTTTCGGCGAAAAAGTCAATCGTCTTTTCGGCAATCTCCTTCAGCCGTTCGTAATCTTCCTCTGTTTCCAGTTTCATAAACGGCACAACCACTGTACCCATTAAATCACCAATTTTCAAGGTACGTTTGCCGCCCATAAGAACGGTCACCCCTTTATCATCACCCGGCGACAAAGCAGTGGTCATCACGTTAATGCAGTGCATACAGCGCACACAATTGCGATTATCAACCGCTAAAGTGTCGTCATCATTGAGCGACAAAGCATGGGTTGGGCAACGAGTTACCACGTTATCAATCACGTATTTGCGCCCTTTCGATGCGACAAACCTTTTGACTTCTTCTTGAGCGACTTTCATGTCGTCGCGCCAAGTACCAATGATGGCCATGTCTGATCTTTCGATTGAATTCATGCAATCGTTGGGGCAACCAGATACCTTAAATTTAAATTTATAAGGTAAGGCTGGACGATGCATGTCATCCAAGAAATTGTTTACCAACATGCGTAGTACTTTTTGTTCATTGGCGCAAGATTGTTCGCAACGAGCTGCACCCACACACGACATCCCTGTCCGCACAGCCGGCCCGGCACCGCCCATGTCAAAGCCAATCTCGTTTATGGCATCAAAAGCCTCTTGAACCTGTTTGGTTGTTGCACCTTGCAACATGATATCGCCACTTTGTCCATGAAAGGCGATTAACCCCGAACCATGTTCTTCCCAAATATCACAGATTTGGCGCAGCAGTTTGGTATCGTAATGCATACCGGCTGGTGGTTGGATCCGCAAGGTATGAAATTCTTTGGATTCGGGATATTTGTCCGCTACCTCAGAAAAGCGTGGAATAACACCACCACCATAACCAATGACACCCAATGTACCACCTTTCCAATAACCTTTGCGGGTTTTATAGGAATGTTCCAATTGCCCTAACAGATCAATCATTAGGTTTTGATATGGCTTGCCCTCATCTTTGGCTAGACGTTTCAGTCCCGTGACAAAGCTTGGCCAAGGGCCGCTTTCCAGTTGATCAAGCATCGGGGTTTCGTGCATTGATTTACTCATTTGTACTAACTCCTTTCGTAAAATAATAAATTTTGGGTAAAAATTTTGGGTAAAAATTTTCTAGCAGGTTCAGCTAAACACTGCATCAGGCACTTACAAGCATAAGTACCGTATTGTTCTGTTTTTGTCGGACGCATCGATTGCCTAAAACACTTACAAATGTATGGTTTTCCTTTAAAATAAGAATTTGTTTTATAGCGATTAAGTTAAAGGGACTATATAATTAAATTGAATATTTATAGTATTTCTAGGGTTCGGTTTTTGTTGGGCGCATCGTTCTGTAAATCAATATATCCTAATATAATAATTCAATGAAGTTTAAAGTCAAGACATTTTTTGACACATACTCAAAGAATTTTTTTTGCCTCAATAATAAACAAATCATTATAAGCAAACTTGAGTTCTTTTTTCAAAGGGCTGTTCAGCAGTTATACTAAAACAAGGGTTAAGCTCAAACACCATTTAATTTATAATGTCACAAACTCTTTTTTAATTATTTATTAAAAAACAATACATTCGCCAAATTATATCAATTTGATGTGGTTATTATATTGTTAGTAGAGACGCACAGCCGTGCGTTGAGACGACGTTATTTTTGCTTGCCAGCGCGAAAGGCGCATGAGTCCTTATTCTCCATTTCACTTAATAAGTTTTTGCGCGCAAAAAAACGCGCGTAGTTTCGCTGCGCTTCACCGCGCGCGTGAAATAAATAAAGTTGCACGCCACTTTTGTGTGAAATTAATAAATAGGCTCCGGTTTTCGCGCTGCACGATTTTAATTCATAACTTATTGATTTTAAAATTCAGATTTTTAAGTGTTTGAATAGACACCGTAACTATATTTCACGCTAAAGTTTCGCGAAGCGAAACTTTAGCGTGAAGTTTCGCGAAGCGAAACTTTAGCGTGAAATTGAGTTCAAAAACAATTTTTCACATTTCACTTAATAAGTTTTTGCGCGCAAAAACTGAAATTCACGCAAAAGTCTCGCGAAGCTGTAGTGCGCGGCGTGAAATGTGAAATGTTATATAATTGGAGAAGGTATTGTAAAAAACCAGCTTTTTAAATTAGTGTCAGATTCGAGTCGTTATAATAGAGCAAATTGAATTATCGATAAAGATTTGACGATTTTTCTTCAATGCGTTTTTGCGTGCAAAAACTTTTGCCTCGAATGCTGATTTTATTATAAGGCTCTTGCAAAACGGAAACGCCCAACCATAAATCAATAACTTACGAGTACCTAATGACATGTAAGTCATTGATTTCTCGTTTATGCCCAGAGTTTTGATCGATGCTCTTATTAGTGTTAATTGATGAGCATCAATTGAATCGGCGTTCTATTCGATACTTCAATTGTTTGCCTATTTGAAAGTGTGTACACAAAAATTTTTAAAAAGGGCTCATTTTTTGATAAAGCGAGACTCAAAATAATCTGCTATTAGAGGGACTTGCAAAACGCCAATGTGCAACTACAAATCAAAGACTTACATGGCATCACCTTGTTTTATCGTTTATGCTTTATAGTTTTGCAAGAGGCTCATTAGATATTTTAATACCAGTCAAACTCAAAACGGGCATGAACAGTGTTTCACTTAAAAAGTATTTCGCGATAAAAACTGACAGTAGTGAAATGTTCAATATTTCAGGCAAAAACTTTATTTCACGCGTGAAATCCTGAAATATAGTTTTGTTCAAAAAATAATTTTATAGGTTTTATAGGCTTTTTTTGGGCAACTTGGGCAACTTGGGCAACTAAACTGTGTTTCACGCGCGTAGTTTCGCTGCGCTTCACCGCGCGCGTGAAAAGCGGCATGGCACGATTTATCGCAGCCCCCTTCAGAACAATAATTTCAGGGCTTACGCCGTGGATTGCCCTTTTGCCGTAATGATATGAAAGACTATATCTAAAATGTTTTATTTAATTCACCAACTGACTTCAAATTGAGTTGAGATCAACGTTTAGATAAACGAATTAAGATTGATTTTCGATAAAAAGCCATACGTTTGTTGTTTCGATTCTAAGGGTTGCAAATCAATATTTCACATTTAGCTTCGCTGGCCTTCGGCTCACGCAAAAGTTGCGCGCAACTTTATTTCACGCTAAAGCTTCGCGGAGCGAAGCTTTAGCGTGAAATGTGAAATACAGTTTTGCGCGCAAAACTTTTGCGTGAGCCGAAGGCCAGCGAAGCTAAATACATTATTCTCATTTACCCAAAAGGGCAATTCGTTTATCCTAATTATTCAAAGTACTTAACGACAAAGCATTATAAAAAATGGGTAGATGTATCAACGCCAGATTTTATTTTTTTTAATAAGGCATGTCATTGTTGAAAAACATTATAGTCATTATGCATAGATAAGCGTTATGCCTTGAAGCTAAGTGATTGATTTTTATCGTGTATTTTTTAATTTTTTCTTTTTAAGCTAAGTTGCATGGGCTACTCCTTACCACCTTTTCAGGATTTCACTTAACAAGTTTCGCGAAGCGAAACTTGTTAAGTGAAATAAAGTTTTTGTTTGCCTCAACTTTTGCTTGAAAATCAGTTTTCTTTTTCACTTAAGAAGTTTTTATCGCGAAATACTTCTTGAAGCGCGTTGTGTAGCGAAGCTGTACTTTAGCCTTCCCGCGTGAAAAGTCATTGAAAAGCGAGTACTTTGAAACTTCAAAGTGCTACGCTAATGACGGACCGATAAACTAATAACTCATTGATATTATTAGTGTTTATTCGTTTATGAACTTTCATTCGTTGTACTCGTTTAAACAAAACGGATAGGTACTAAGCCTTCTCAAGGCATGAATCGCTTTTCATTGCATTAGTTTTTTTATCAAATTGCGTGAAAATTAATTTGAACGATTTGAAAAGGCGAGCAGTATAAATAAAGCACAATGCCTTCACATTTTAACATTTTTTAAGTCCGTCATTCGCCATAAACCCTACATAACAAAATGTCTATTAAGGCTGACCTAAGATTCGCTATTTGCTATAAACCTAACGAAAACGACATTTAGCTTTGCTTTTTGAAGGACAGTTCGCGAATCCAAGTTTGAAAACAAAACTTCTCAAAACGAAAAATACCAAAAGGCAAAATTTTACAGCTTTCAGCAAGTATCACAATAATCACCCTCAAATTTTAGGAGAAAATATGTCAAATCAACCGCCATTTAAAGATCCCCAAGAGATTTTTCAAGCCTTTGGCAAGGAAACTGAAAAAGTAATGCAAAGCTTTGCTACTCAGCAATGGCAGGAAATGCTCAGAGGATTTATGCAAGCGTGGAATCAGCTATCAACACAATCGCTGCAAAACCCTCATGGTTGGGTGGAAATTATGACCCATTATCAACAACAACAAATGGCTTTATGGCTCAACATGTTGGGTGCAAAATCGGGTGAACCCCCTGTAGTCTCCCCCAAATCCGGTGATCGTCGCTTTAACGCGCCAGATTGGAATGAAAACCCCATATTCGACTACATCAAACAATCTTATTTGTTAGCCTCTAATATGCTTAATGACATGGCAGCGGCCACAAAGCTTGATTCTGAAAATCAGAAAAAACTGAATTTCTACACCAAGTACTTTATTGATGCCATGTCGCCTACCAATTTTGCCGCAACCAATCCCGAAGTCATGCGTCTGGCCGTCGAAACCAAGGGACAAAGTCTTATTGATGGGCTGAAAAACCTACTCACCGATATGGAAAAAGGCCGTATCAGCATGACAGATGAATCGGCCTTTGAAGTCGGCAAAAATCTCGCCATCACCCCCGGTGCAGTCATCTTTGAAAACGAATTGATGCAACTGATTCAATATCAGCCCACCACCGAAACCGTGTTAGATCGTCCTCTCGTTATCGTCCCCCCTTATATTAATAAATATTATATTTTAGATCTGAGGCCCGAAAATTCCTTTGTCAAATATGTCGTTGATCAAGGCAATACTGTTTTTGTCATCTCTTGGATCATCCCAGACAAAAACCTGAGCAACATCGGATGGGATCATTATCTCACAGAAGGCGTTTTCAAGGCCATAGAAATCGCTAAAGCGATCACGAGTGCCGAAAAAGTCAATACCGCATCTTGGTGTATTGGGGGAACCTTATTAGCAAGTGCCCTAGCCGTCTTGCATGAAAAACAAGACGATTCTATCGCATCAGCCACTTATTTGACCACCATGCTCGATTTTTCAGAACAGGGCGATCTCGGCGTATTTATTGATCAAGTACAGATTAGCCAAATCGAATCACAACTAGAACACACCGGTATACTCTCAGGCAAAGATTTAGCCCTAGCGTTTTCCATGCTCCGAGCTAACGACTTAATTTGGTCCTACGTCGTCAATAACTATCTCAAAGGGCAAGCGCCAACGCCATTTGATATTCTATACTGGAACAGTGATCCCACCAACTTACCGGCTAACATGTACCGGTACTATATCCATAATATGTATATGGAAAATAACTTGATCAAACCCAATGCCTTAACGATGTGTGATGTCCCCATTAATTTGAGAAGCATCAAAACGCCCAGCTACTTTCTCTCAACCATTGATGACCACATTGCGCCGTGGCAAACCACATTTAGTGGTGCCCAATTAATGTCAGGCTTCGCAGAATTTGTATTGGGTGCCAGCGGACATATTGCAGGTGTCATCAACCCGCCTGCTAAGAAGAAACGTCATTACTGGATCAATGGCGAATTGAACCAAGGCGCAGCCCACTGGTTAAAAACAGCACAATCTCAGCCTGGTAGTTGGTGGCCTCACTGGGATGAATGGCTTAAAAAACAAGGGGGTGATGAAGTACCAGCCGCCACAACCTTAGGTAATGCAGACTATCAGAAGATTGAAGACGCACCAGGACGTTATGTCAAAAAACGCATTGGGGATTAATGAAAACTGAAAAAATATGTAGTGGTTCGTTAAAATGTTGAACAAGTGAAAAGTGATTTAGCGTAGCACACAGAAGGGGCAAAAGTGATTGTTGCAAGTGAACCTTAAAAGCGTTCTATTTGTTTTTAGATTAAAAGGCTTAGTCATTTTCCGTTATACTCAATGATCACGTTTTTTGTAAACCGTTGATTAAAAAAAAAATGTTATTTTAAGGCCCCTTAATAATCAATTCCTTAATAATCAATGATTTGCTTATGTAGACACTCAAATATTGACTGCCGTAAAGCCTGCCGAACCTCAAAAACTTGATCATCGAGTATAGAGGTTAATATCAGTAAAACTAAAAACGGGCATGAAATTTTTATAGTTTTGTTCAAAAACGCGTTTTCGCGGCGCGAAATTTGTTCAGAATTTGATAGGTTTTCTGGCTGATGGCAACTTGGGCAACTAGACTGCGTTTTTTGCCCCAGTTTTTGCGCGCAAAACTTTATTTCTTAGCGATAGTTTCGCGAAGCGAAACTATCGCTAAGAAATGTGAAAAGTTGCATGGCACGATTTTCTTATCAAGCCTTCAGAAAAATAATTTCACAAATAAAATCGGGCTCTCGCGGCTTATCGCCCTACAAAACGTGGTTTTGTAGGGGCAGACCTGCGTGTCTGCCATCGTGAAATTATTGGCATGAAATATCTATATATAACGATAAGAGGCGGAGCTTGGGGGGTTAAATACAGGGCAATAACAAAGGTTTGCCCCTACAAGTGATGTACTTTACACAACAGAAAAATGCTATATAACGATAAGAGGCTTGGGGAAAAATCTTTATCGCTTGACTTTACCACAGGTTTCACATTCAAAGACATTACGGGTTGGCGCTTGACTCACTATTGACTATTGCCTTCGATAATTATTATAAGACAATAAATAAAAAAGGAAACCTGTAAGATACCCATTAGCTTCGCTGTACTTTATGGAAGCAATTCATTCGCGCTCGCGAATTTTTCATTTCTTTTCTAGCATAAAGGAAGCACTGTGACTGAATTTGAAGGCCAAATTTGGGCCGCTCAAGACAACGATGAAGTCAATTTCTTATGTACCACTAAACGAATTAAACACAAAATTCAAGCCGTCAACGAAAAAGGCCGCGAACGGCGCCTATCCGAAGATAAATTGTTATGGCAACATCCCAGCACCGCTAAAGGCCTTGAAGATTGGCAAAACCAATTCTTGAAAATTCAAGCTACGGTAGACTCCTTGTGTGATGGCATTGATGTTGCTCTGCTATGGGAAACGGCCTTAGAGTTAGAAATCTCTGACATTAACGAATTAGCCGAACTTTATTTTGGGGAAGAAATAACCACAGAACATTTAGTCGCACTTTGGCAAACACTGGCTCAAGAACGTCTGTCTTTTAAACGTCGTGGCAAAGAGTGGGAGGCGCGTACTGCTCAACAAGTTGAAGAGCTTAAAACACAACGTGAACGTGAACATGCCCGGATTAAAGCGCAAGCGTTAGCGCGAGACTGGTTACAACCCATCGCTAAAATCCCACTACCCGTCTTTCCACATTTAGCGAACACGCAAAATGCCGAAACTGATGAGCAAACCGTTTTTCAGGTGATTGAAACACCGGAAGAAATTATCCCATTTATAGAACGTTTAGAAGCTTGGTTACGAGGCGATACTGACAAAGATGTAGAAGAACTGATCGCCCGCTACGCCGTCGCGGTGAAACTGCCAGCACGCGAATTAGCCTTTGAAATTTTGCAAAAAATCGGGCGTTTACCTCTTGATGCAGATCGCGATGTTATTATCGCAGGGTTGAAGCCCTCCTTTTCGGAGCCTATCAATGAAACCGTTCAAGCGGTGAAACCTTGGCAACCGACAGAAACACAAAGTATAACTGAGGTACTATTCAGTATAGATGATGAAGAAACGCGCGAAGTGGATGATGCACTGAGTATTGAACGAGATGGCCCGCTCTGGAAAATGACTATTGCCATTGCCGATCCCGCCAGTGTCATTCATCGTGGCGAACTTTTGGACAAAGAGGCAATGCGG
Organism: Candidatus Parabeggiatoa sp. nov. 3; assembly: GCA_003645185.1. Taxonomy (GTDB): domain Bacteria; phylum Pseudomonadota; class Gammaproteobacteria; order Beggiatoales; family Beggiatoaceae; genus Parabeggiatoa. Next base: position 6,009 of record QNEL01000008.1, on the reverse strand, counting down.
CGCGGTACCACTGTTTACTTACCGACACAAACAATTTTAATGTTACCAGAACGCATTTCTTGTGATATTGCCAGTTTAACGGCCGGAGAAGTCCGATCATCCCTTGTCATACGCGCCTGGTTAAATGCAGTAGGAGAAATAACGAAAAGCAATATCAACAGAGAGCCAATACGAGTACTCAAACGTCTGCACTACAGCGAAGCCGACAGACTGATTGCACAAGAACAAGATGAAACTGCCCAACGACTGCGCGAATTATTGAATTGTGCCAAACAGTTGCATGCTCAGCGCGTGGCCTCAGGCGCATTCACCCTGCAACGTCCTGAATATAAGATCAGTGTCAATGCTGGCAAGATTAGCATTACTATGATTGAGCGAGATTCACCGAGTCGTCTACTGGTAGCCGAAATGATGGTATTAGCAAACCATATTGCTGCCAAGTATGCATACCATCATCAACTACCACTCATTTATCGTGTTCAAGATCCACCAGTGGAACCGATTACCGAAAAAATGGCAGCCGATCCGCTAGGCTTTCATAAAGTGCGTAAATTCTTGGGTCGTTCTTCACTCTCCTTACAACCCAGTGGACACAGTGGCTTAGGTTTATCCATGTACACTCAATTATCTTCACCGCTGCGCCGGTTTGCCGATTTAGTCATGCAACGGCAATTGATGGCACACTTGGTGAGTGAAGAATTACCTTATGATCAAGAGGAATTGTTGAAAGTACTAGAAACAGCTGAACGAACAGCACGCGAGTCTCGCATGGTTGAAAACGAGGCTAAAAAACGTTGGCTTATGCAATATTTGAAACAAACTTGGAAAAACCAGCCTCTCAATGTTCTCATCATTAGCGAAGCGAAAACTGGTTACAAAGTAGAAATACAACCTTGGGGCGCTGATGCCTTTTTGGCAAGCTCAAACTATTTTCAAACTGGTCAACTGGTTAGGGCTGTTATTGATAAAATTCGTGTTAAGGCCGGGAATGTTCGCTTAAAATTAGCGACATAAAGATTCTTGGCACAGAGATCATTCAAGGGTTCGTTCGTTGAGGGCTGAGATATCAGTGGAAAAAGGCAAAATTTTGGTAATCCCTACAAACCAATACAGAAAATAAATTATGATTATAACGGATGATCGGCTCGGGCGAACACGATCGGGCTGCCCCTACAAAATCTGAATTTCTATTTTAATTTTTAAAATCAATAAGTTATGAATTAAAATCCGCTGTAGAGACGCGATGCCTCGCGTCTCATATCATAGAGCCTCAAAGAAAAATTCGCTGTAGAGACGCGATGCCTCGCGTCTCATATCATAGAGCCTCAAAGAAAAATCCGCTGTAGAGACGCGATGCCTCGCGTCTCATATCATAGAGCCTCAAAGAAAAATCCGCTGTAGATTTGCTAGGCATAGCAAATCAATGCCAGAGACGCGATGCATCGCGTCTCTACTGGCAAATAACCACATAAAATTTATATAATTTTGCGAAGGTATTGTTAATTAACGATATTTTTTTTGTTTCAAAGCTACGTTTCGACAGACTCTTTGTCTTACAAAGTTTAGGGCAAGGGCTAGGGCACGGGCCCTGTGTGCCCTGAGCTTGTCTTCGGTGTGTCAGATGTCAGAAAGAAGTCTAATCATGATAATCACCGTTCTATTGATTTTGTCAATGAGCTTCTGCTTATAAAATCCCCCTGATTTCAGAACAACCAAAAAATAGACATTATACCGATTTGTTAAGTTTCGCGCCAAAAGTTTTGCGCGCAAAACTTTTGGCGCGAATTGATTTTATGAGTTTTCTAAAAATGTTTTTAATACAATCAATGAATTGTGTTAAATCGGTATAAACTCTAATCAAAAATCAATTTCACTACTGTAAGTTTTTATTGCGAAATACTTTTTCGATGCGTCGTTTCGCTTCGCGAAAAGCGTGAAAGCGTGAAATTTCACTACTGTCAGTTTTTATCGCGAAATACTTGTTGAAGGCTAAAGTTTAGCGAAGCATTTATTTAGCCTTCCCGCGTGAAAATGTGATTGTCCATTTTTCCATTCATGAAAAATCAAACATGATGAATGGATAATTCATTAATGAACCATTCCCAATTCCCAATTTCCAACATGTTTAAATTCCAAATCTTTAAAGAAAAATCACTCACTCGTACCACGCTTTTCAAAATTGGCATATGGATTACGACAGTCATTATTTTAGCGGCTATCACCAGTTACTTAGTGGTTGCTTCAAAAATTGAGAAACAAACCCTTCACCAACTTGAAAACTATATTGCCGCACGGGGAGAATGGGAAAATAACCTCTTTGAGTTAGTACAAGATAATCACGCTTTACTGGAAACAGCAATAATAGAACAACTAGAGAATCTTCAATCTAATACTTTAGCCACTTCTGATAATGAAAAGAGAAAAGCCACATTTGACTCTTTGTTTACCCGTTATGCCGACGGCGTGATTCGCAATCACCCTGAACATTTTGATAATTTTGATAGCTTAAAAGACAGTTGTGTTTACATTAATAAATCATTACCTATTACCCGTTCACTCCAAGAGCAAGTACTGACTTTTTACAAATTGACGAATCAATATGGCCAAGCCTGGTCAAATCGTTTTGAAAACACCTACCTTTTGACAACCAACAAATTTATCACCCTATATTGGCCTAACGTACCCACTTGGTGCCAGGATGCGAAGGCCGATTTTGACTTAACTCAAAAAGAATATTTTTGGGCGGCTGAACCACAGCATAATCCAGAACGCACGACAGTCTGGAGCGGTGTCCACTATGATCCCATTGCCAACAAATGGCTGGTATCTGCCATCACACCCATTGATATTGACGGTCAACACATAGTCAATATTGGTAATGACATAGAATTTGGCGATTTAGTGGAACGCACCCTCACTCAACGTTTAGAAAATACTTATAACATGATTTTCAGAAATGACGGACGATTGATTGTACACCCGCGTTGGATTTATCCAATCATGCACAAAAACGGTCATTTCAATATGCTTACAGATGGCAATCCCCAATTGAAACGCATTTTTCATCTGGTGATCGAAGCGGACAGTGCTATTGTTGAAGATGAAGAAAATTATCAATATCTGGCGATTACCAAAATGGCAGCAACCGGCTGGTATTTTGTTATTGTTTATCCAAAAACTTTCGTTGCCGAAACCGCTTGGCAGACAGCCCAACTGATTCTGATTTTAGGCATCCTCTGCGTCTTCATCGTCCTGACTCTTGTATACATCATCATGCACCAACAAATTACGAAACCCCTAAAATATCTCCTGATAGCCGTATACAGACTCAGTGATCATAACTTTGATCTACAGTTCACTTTAAATAGAAATGATGAATTAGGACGCCTAGCCGATTCCTTTAACGCCATGGCAACTATTTTGGCTGATAGAGAAAAACAACTGATTGATTATGCCGATGATTTAGAAGACAAAGCGACAGAACTCACCCACGCCAAAGAAAAAGCCGAAGCCGCTAACCTTGCTAAAAGCCAATTTATTGCCAATATGAGCCACGAATTACGGACACCACTTAACGCCATTATTGGTTATAGTGAAATGCTACAAGAAGATGCAATAGACTTGGGGGAAGAAGATTTTATTGAGGATCTCACCAAAATTCAATCCGCAGGTCAACATTTATTAGGACTCATCAACGATGTATTAGATATTTCCAAAATTGAAGCCGGCAAAATGGAAATTTATCCCGAAACCTTTGACTTAGCATTTATGCTTCATGAAGTCGTTAGCACCGTTCAACCCTTGATAACCCAAAACAATAACACCCTGCAAACGCAATATAGTGACAACTTAGGAAATATGCATGCCGATCTCACTAAAATACGACAATCTCTGTTAAACTTGCTCAGCAATGCATCTAAATTTACAGAAAGGGGCATCATTACCTTAATCGTCACCCGCCATGTTGAAAAAAAGCCTGAGTGGATTGAATTTAGTATCAAAGATAACGGCATTGGCATGACTGAACAACAGATCAAAACACTGTTTCAAGCCTTTACACAAGCAGATGCTTCTACCACCCGCAAATATGGCGGAACCGGCCTAGGCCTCGTGATTAGCAAACGTTTCACCGAAATGATGGGCGGTACTCTCAGCGTAGAAAGTGAATTTGGACAAGGGAGTACTTTTAAAATCCGTTTACCCGCGATAGTGGTTTCCACAGAATCCGAATCGACACCATTGGAAAAAAAGGAAAGCACATCTCATCAAAAGGCCTCATCAGAATCAGGTATCGTGCTAGTGATTGACGATGATCCCAGTGTCCGTGATTTTTTAAAAAATGACTTGAGCAAACAGGGTTATCAAGTAGTTGTTGCCAATAATGGCGATGAAGGTTTAAGACTCGCACGTCAATTACAACCAGAAGCCATTACCCTTGATGTCATGATGCCAGGCATGGATGGCTGGATGGTATTATCGGCCCTCAAAGCCGATCCTATCTTAGCCGACATTCCAGTCATTATGGCATCAATCATTGAAGATCAAAAACTCGGCTACTCCTTAGGCGCGGCCGACTACTTGATCAAACCCATCAATCGCCAGCAATTAATCACTGTCTTGAATAAATACCACATCAATAGCCAAGATCACCATCAACTGATGATTGTTGAAGACGATCAAAACACGCAAGAAATGATAGAAACCCAGCTTAAAAAAGCTGGCCTACAAAGCACAATCGCCGAAAACGGCCGGATTGCTTTAGAAAAAATGGAGGAAAAACAACCGGATTTAATTTTGCTAGATTTAATGATGCCAGAAATGGACGGTTTTGAATTTGCCGCCCATTTGCGCGAACACGAACAATGGAGCAAAATTCCCATTATAGTCTTAACGGCCAAAACGTTAACTCAAGAAGAACATCAACAACTCAATAAAAATGTCCAAACCGTGTTTCAAAAAGGTGCTTATCACCAAGACAAATTATTAACAGAAATCAGAGATTTACTCAAAAACCACCCCTTTCAAAAACGGAATAAATGAAAAATTTATTTTAATTTGAGGGCCCTTTTGAATTTTTCAAATCATTATCTGAAAAGCTATATACTCGATGATCACGTTTTTTGTAAACTGTTGATTTAAAACGAAATGTTATTTTAAGGCCTATTTTAATAAATTCCTTAATAATCAATGATTTGCTTATGTAGACACTCAATCTGTGACTGCTGGTTAGCGCGGCCGTTCATCAAAAACTTGAGCATCAAGTATATATCTATTTTGCACACAAATTACCATTCACAATTCACACTTAATTACCATTCACCATTCACCATTAATTAAATTATGTCCACACCAAGAAACTTTATTCCCTTAAATGTTGCTATACTCACTATTTCAGACACCCGCACTGAAGAAAACGACACATCCGGCAAAACCCTCGTTGAACGCTTAACGACTGCCGGGCATCACCGAGCCGATAAAACGATTGTGCCCGATAACACTTACCAAATTCGGGCAGTTGTCTCCAACTGGATTGCCAACCCAGACATTCAAGTCATTATCACCACCGGCGGCACCGGTGTCACCGGCAGAGATGGTACCCCAGAAGCCATTCAACCCCTACTAGACAAACAACTAGAAGGTTTTGGTGAACTGTTTCGCGCCATCTCTTATGAAGAAATTGGCACCTCAACCCTCCATTCCCGCGCCCTCGCCGGTGTCGCCAACGGCACCTATATTTTTTGCGTACCCGGCTCATCAGGAGCCTGCAAAACCGGTTGGGACAAAATTATTCAACCCCAAATCGACAACCGCACTCGCCCCTGCAACTTTGCAGAAATGATGCCCCGATTACAAGAATAAAAAATCCAAAATAACACTAAGGAATATCTTTCATCAATCATATCATTTGGCCCAAACCTGACAGGTTTTTAAAACCGGTCAGGTTTTTACTTTCATCAATCATATCGTTTGGCCCAAACCTGACAGGTTTTTAAAACCGGTCAGGTTTTT
>QNEL01000007.1 GCA_003645185.1 Candidatus Parabeggiatoa sp. nov. 3 | reverse complement strand
TAGGGACTTTTGACGCGCATCCCCCATTAAGTCGCTTGGATACAAGTGGCCGTTCGGATGAGACAGCCCATCCAGGACTCCAGTTGCAACTCGGTTTTTGAGTTATCAACTTCGATGGAATTATCAGGGATAAATGATCATGGATGAGTAAGAAAAAAGAAGCTGTTATCGCTTATCAAGTTAAAAATTATGATGTGGCGGTTGACTTGATCTCGCAGGCTATACAGATTAATGATACGGCTCCGAATTTTTATAATAGTCTAGGTAATGCGCTGAGTGATCAGGGCAAGCTTGAGGAGGCGCTGGCCTGTTATCGCCAAGTTTTGGCTTTGGATCCTAATTTTGCTGAGGCTTATCGTAATTTGGGGGTAGTGTTTAAAAATCAGGGTTTGCTGGATGAAGCGCTTGAACATTATCAACGCGCTATTGATTTACAACCGGATTTGGTTGATGCTCATATCAGTTTGGGCGTTGTTTTTTTGGAACAGGGCTTGTTGACGAAGGCTATTGAGTCTTGTGAACAGGCTTTGGCTTTAAATCCTGATGCGCTGGAGCCTCTGAATAATCTGGCGAATGCTTTGAAAGAAGGGGGGAGAATTGGGGAGGCTATTGAGCATTATCGCGCCATTTTGAAAAACCATCCCATTGCTCAGGTTCATAGTAATTTGTTAACGACGCTGAATTATGCCGTGGGTTATGAGGCGAGTTGGATTTTTTCTGAACATCAACAGTTTAATGAGCAATATGCGCTGCCTGTGGCGGCACAGGCTTTTTATCAGCAATCTCGCTCGGTGGCGCGTGGGGGCCGCTTAAAAATTGGCTATGTTTCTCCAGATTTGCGAGATCATCCGGTGGCTTATTTTATGGCTCCGATTTTGGCACACCATGATCATGAGCAGTTTGAAATTTTTTGTTATTATAGTTATCCTCAAACTGATAAGGTGACGCGCCATCTTCAACAATATGTCGATCATTGGTTTGATTGTGCTGCACTTTCAAATGGGAAATTGGCAGATCAAATCAGTTTAGATCAAATTGATATTTTGGTTGATTTAACGGGGCATACGGCTAAAAATCGTTTATTGATGTTGGCCATGAGGCCGGCCCCAGTGCAAGTGACTTACTTGGGTTATCCTTGTACGACGGGCTTGACGATGATTGATTATCGCATTACGGATGGTTACATGGATCCGGTTGATGGCCTTGAATCGCTTAATTCAGAAACGCCTGTTAGGATGCAGGGGAGTTATTTTTGTTACTCTCCAATTGAAAATAGTCCACCTGTGAGCGAGTTGCCGGCAATTGAGCAGGGTTATGTGACATTTGGCTCTTTTAATAATTATTGCAAGTTGAATGCAGAATTGTTTGCCCTTTGGGCTCAGATATTAGGGGCAGTGCCTGATTCTAAGTTGTTGATTAAGGCGAAAAGTCTTGCGGATCAAGCGACTAGAGAGGCTTTGCTGGCGCAGTTCGCTGAGTTAGGACTCGCGGCTGATCGCTTGATTGTTTCTGAGTATACGCAATCTCCACAACATTTGATGAGTTATCATGAGGTGGATATTGCTTTGGATAGTTTTCCTTTTACAGGAGGGACGACGACTTTTGAGGCGCTGTGGATGGGCGTGCCAGTGGTGACGTTGGTGGGGGAGAGGCAGGTTTCTCGACAAGGATTGAGTATATTATCGGTGTTGGGGTTGACGGATTTGATTGTTGATACGCCTTTCGCGTATATTGATCGGGCCGTTAAACTGGCAAGGAATATCCAAGCGTTGCAGCAGTTGCGAGGAGGAATGCGGGAAAAAATGCAGACATCACCTCTGATGGATGGTGTGTCTTTTACACGGGATTTAGAGGCGCGTTATCGGGAAATGTGGGAAAATAAACAATAGATAGAACGCTGATTAGACTGATGATCATGATTAACGCTGATTAAAATCATCACCCACATTGCATTATTATTTAACCCTTTATAAGGATTTATACATGAAAAGATGTCGAACAGTATTACTCGGCCTTAGCCTAACATTGGCTTTTTCTTCAAATGCTTACGCTACAAATGGCTATTTTGCCAACGGCTATGGGGCGAAATCGAAATCAATGGGGGGGGCATGCGTCGCTCTGACATTCAGTGCGATGTGTGGTATGACTAATCCCGGCACATTGGCTATGGTGGGCAATCGTTTGGATTACGGTTTGGCGTTTTTTATGCCTGAACGGGGCTTTACGGCTAATGATGATGCGTCACCGACGATGCCACCGGCCTCAATTGATCAGGGCACTTATGAAAGCAATAACGATTGGTTTGTGATCCCTAATTTGGCCTATAATCGTATGTTGGATGACAATACGGCTATTGGCATTTTTGTGGCGGGCAATGGGGGAATGAATACGGAGTACGATAGCCCCGTTTTTAAGCATTTTAGTGATCCGGCTGATCCCAGCACCTTGGCTTCTTCGCCAACCGGTGCTGATTTAATGCAAATGTTCGTTGGGCTGACTTACTCCAGAAAGATTACGGCGCAACATGCTTTGGGTATCGCGCCTATTTTTGCGGTTCAGGGATTTGAAGCGCAAGGCTTGCAGCCTTTTAAACCGTTTTCAAAGTACCCAGATAAGCTGACCAATAATGGGACTAATTACGCTTATGGTGGCGGTATACGTATAGGTTGGTTGGGTGAACTTGATAAGCATCTGACAGTGGGTGCCTCTTATCAAACCAAAATGTGGATGAGTGAGTTTGATGATTATAAAGGGCTGTTGGCTGAGGAAGGCAGTTTCGATATTCCGGCCACTTATAATTTGGGGATAAAGCTTCTTCTGATGCCAAAAGTGAATTTGGCACTTGAGTATCAACGCATTGAGTATAGCGGCGTTAAGGCTTTGTCCAATCCTTCTAATCTGGTTTTTACGCCGGGCGAGACTGCACTGGGTACACCTGATGGACTGGGTTTTGGTTGGGAAGATATGAATATTTTGAAAGCGGGGTTACAGTGGGAATATAGCCCTGATCTGACTCTGCGTGTTGGTTATAGTCATGCCAATAACCCGTTTCCCAATACGCAAGCCTTGTTTAACATTTTAGCGCCTAACGTGATTAGAACGCATTATACTTTTGGTTTAAGTACAGCGCTTTCAAAAAAAGTGGATTTCAACGTGACTTTTATTTACTCGCCGACTGAAAAGCTAGAGGGTATGAATCCCAATACGGGCCCACAGACGAGCTTTTTAGAAATGTCGCAGTATGAGCTGGCAGTGAGTTGGGGGATTAGGTTTTAGGTTTGTATAGCATGTTAATTGTTAACGTTCACGCTTTGATAGGTTTGTAATTAACACACACAATTAACACACACAAATTAACAATGGATTATATACAAACCATCAATCATCTATTAAAACCCAAAACGCCTCTATAACAAACAGCCCCAAGGCATACGCCAAGGGGCTTGCAAATTGAAACCTAAACCCAGAACAGATTAAACATCAAGGCAGCATGATCAGAGAAATAGGTTGACCATTGTAAATGATCTGACCGGCTTCTAAACGATAACCAAACTGAAAACCCAATGTGCCTGGGCTGAAATTATCACTATTGAAATTTCCAAAAGGATAGGGCCCTAGCACTAGAGGATTGCTTTCCTCAGTTATCTCGTATTTGGGCATAAACGCTTCTAAACTGTCAATACTCTCAAAAGGTGTCAGCCCTTGACTTTCTGAAAGCACATACCAGAGCGTATCAACCGTCCCACCAATTGCAAGGGGATTAGTGATCGCGTAACTGAATACGGCCAATATATCAACCGTTTCCCCAACATGGCTTGGATCAAATTGAATGATACTGACCAGTGTCACATCGGCGCTATCTGCTAAACTAAAAGCTGGCGAAGCCTCATAGTTCGCGCCAATATTAAATCCGCCAGTGATTTTTGCATCTGCCGTAGCATATTGACCATCTGGTAAGAGCATAGGTGTCTTACCGTTCGCAATAAGATTATTGACTGTTGGCAAGGCCTCACAAGCCTCGTTATCCCAGAGGTAGCCTTCAGCACGGCATTCTTCTTGTGTAGCGGGGACAGGTTTTGAGTCATCCGGTTCTGTTGGATCAGTCGGTTCTGTTGGATCAGTCGGTTCTGTTGGCTCAGGCTCTGTTGGCCCAACAGGTTCTTGTGCGCTTTTTGTGACGTTGAACGTCAGAGATTCTTCGATCTCAGGGTTATTCGGATCTGTAAAGGTGATGCTAAACTGTCCTTCACGAGGCCCAGCTTTGACCACTAATACTTTTTTATCACGCACATCTGTGATATCCAATGTACTACCCGAACCGAGGAGCTTCTCTTCTTGTTCTTGACACTTGTCTTTAAAGAAGAGGTAACCGCTTGCTTGACAGTGTGTTTCTGTGATTTGACACTCGTCATTCTCAAATGTGCCCCCTGCCTTATCACACTGTTGCTCACTGAATGGCGCATCATCCCAAACCAATTCGTACACATTAGGGACTAAATCATCGCCTGCCTTTCCGCTAAACAGAATTGCAACATTCTTTAAGCTTGTTTCCAAAGTCACGGCCACTTCACCATCCACAGGAATGTTTGTGGTTTCAATGTAGGCTTTAATACTGCCTTTTTTATCTTCTTCTGGTTCCTCAAGTGACGGCACATCAGAAGTGACATAGATCTTCTTGTCAGTTAAACCCGGATGAGTAAAACTCAGTTCAATAGTGTTCTGACCGAAAAATCCCTTGCCATAAACCACTTCAATCAGCCCACTTCCGCCTACGTTTCCGTAATCATCTCCCGCAGAATACTGGACATAACCTTGTTCTGTTTTTGCCCTCACTTGGCCTAAATCTAACTGATGGTAGCTCGTATTCGGATTCCCAAAGCTATCCAACACCATACTGGTCGTTCTGGTATGGGTAATCAAATTACCATAAACATCAAATACCTCAAATGCGTTTTCTCGGATGCTGGTTTTATAGCGTTTCTCAGCCGATATCAAAACCGGCTTGATTTCGACTTTGTTTCCTTCATAATCTTTTAAGGCGATTTGGTTCACGGCTCCCGGCTTGATTTCCCAAGCGTTAACTAATCGCACTTCAGAATATTGACCCGCAGTATCAGAAACGATATAGCTTCTACTTCCCTGGCTGTCCTGTTTAAAGAAGGCTTCCACCTTATCTGTGCCATCAGGGAGACGAGAAAAGCTTCTGCTCTCTCCTGCCTGAGTGAGTACTTCGACAGAACCCGGATCATGCGTTGGTTTATTGCCGATGCTGTGATAATCGACGACTTCCTCTTTATCCTGCAAGTACACTTGACCGAGGCCATTACCGACTCTGAGAATAAAGGCTTCAAACTCAGTACCGACTTTGTGCGATTGTTCTGGCCCTAACACTTCCACCAGTAATGCGTCTTTTATCACTTCAATAGCCAAGGGTTCGGAGTCAGTAATCCCAGAATGTTCAGCCTGTGCGACTAATGAGGTGGTACCTAATCTGAGAATTTCATCTTTTTGATTACCCAAGAACTTATCAAGACGTTCTGTTTCGATACCCGTATCTGTTTCGAGGATAGTGGGATTTGCTTTGCCATAACTACTGCCTTTCTCCACTTTGAATTTAAGAGCAGAGTTGCTTGCCACGCCTTCCTGATCAATCACCGACACTCTAAAATCATTATTTTTCGTGTTCTCAATTCTGTTTCCAAATTCATCCAGTACCGTCAACGTGATCTCGGCACCGTAGCATACTTGGTTTTCCGGAAAAGTGTAGGGACATTCACCGTAGGCATCAAAAATGTCAGGAGACGGCATCGTGATACGTTCTCTATCAGAATCGAGTCTTAAACCACGCGCTTGTTTTCTTGGACGCACAACAAGCTTATTTTTTGGAGGCTTCAGGGCATCCGTTTCTTCCTCTTCGCCATCTTCAGGCGAGATCGTTAGATCATAAGTACCTCTCTTGGTAATCTTCTCATCTAACGTGATGATCGCTTCGCCTCGTATCATTTTGCCCGTATAAGTGTATTCAGGTTCGCCATCAGCTTTTTTGCCATCCACACCTAGTTCTTCTGACTCAAAATCCAAGTCCACTCTGATGTTGCGTGGAGCACGTTTCCCACGTCGCAGCTTACCAAAATTCTCATCCTTAACATGAATTTTCGTACCGCCTTTACCTGCTGTCATCCAAATTGTAATACCACCATCTGCTCTATCCTCGACTTTAGCTTCCTCATCCTCGGGATTGATTTCAACTTCATCTATTTTAAGGGCCAATTTCGTTCCACAGCTTTCCGCAATGGAAATGGTTTTCTCAATCGGCTCACCAATTGGTACAAAGTTCACACCACCTTCGCTGGTAGGGACTCTTTCTTGCAGATACACTGTAACCGTATCTGTCGTATTCTCACCGATAGTCGTCACGGTATCACAAGGGTATAAAATACTTACCCGCCCGACACCTTGTGCCAGTTTGACATACTTGACTTGGGAAGCAAAATAGCCATCATAAGGATCAGTATCTTTTGGGATCGCACCTGGACGCAGACTGCCCCCTTGAATTTCGCCTTTGATGCTATTGATGACTGCCATGATGGTAGAACCGTTGGCTTCGCCAAAACGGTCGACTTGACCATCTTGATTTAAACCCAGTAAGCTGAGATTGATCGTCTCACTTTCCTTGATGCTCGTCTTATCAAGGATCAGTTGTCCTTCGACAGTACTGGTTTCCGCCAAAACTGGCGGCCCACTCGCTAATGACAGCGCAATGGCCGTTGCGAGCGCGTTTGTTTTTAACTTCATTTAAATATTCCTCCGTTAAATGTCATAATAAAATTGAAATAAATGAATATTTCGTAGGGTGGGTAGAGCTTCGTGAAAACCTGACAGGTTTTCAAAACCTGTCAGGTTTGATCTAAATCTTTATTCAATCACCATCGTTCCCAGATTCAGTTCCCAATCATCACGATTTGCTAAGGGTTCCTGGCCCTTTTTAACCCGCAATAAATACAATGAATACTCGCCACGCGGCCAATCTGGATTCACTGGCAATTCGACAACCACGTCTTCTCCTTCCCAAGCTGACAAGCTTGTTCCTTCAAATGGGACTAATTCATTCTGTCGCGTCAAGATAAATAACGGGCCTCCATTGGGTAAACCGATAGCCACATAAACGTCTTTTCTCTTATCCCGCAACAGTTCCTTTTTTAAGGTGATCTGTAAGATATCGCCATTACGGTAAACCGTTTTAGCAGAAGATGGCGCAAAACAACCATTCAGACAGAAGCGTTTCGCTATCCGGCCATCTTGACTACCATTCGCTGAACCATCGCCATCATCATTTAACTGTGGTGTTTGTGATTTATCACGATTGTTCTCGAAGGCTTCGCCAAAACTACTACCACGACGTAAGGCGTTAAAGTAACCCCAGCTAAAGGCATCTGTTCCTAACACGTCTTGATGTTGTGTGGGCTTATCGGCATCAGTACTGGTAATGATGATGCGTTTACCCTTATATGCTTCATTCTCTAATTGAGGAATGAGTCGGCCTGCGCGACTGCTTTCAATCACGACAATGACTTCATTTGAGGTAGTCTGTTGGTAATCATCCAACACGGTTTTGAGATCAGTGCCACTTAAAGACACCATGGGATCGGCGTTGAGTATCAATTGGCCATCAGAAAGGCTATCTGCCACAATCGTCATTAACAGGGGTTCATTTAAGCTGCCTTGGGTTTTCGCCCAATTGAAAGCCTGACGAATATCTTCTAAATTCATCGGCTCCCTGTTTTTCAGGGCATCGACAACCTGTCTGTCAGTGATGCTATCTCCATTCACATCAAGCACATCATAAGAGAGGAAATAAATTTCCTCATGGGTGTAATAACGTTCAGATAAGGCATGATAAATATGGCCTACAATCTTTTTGTTTGATAAGTGTTTGATTTCACTGCGATTTCGCAGTTTGGGATGAATTAAAATAGCGGCATGTTCGCCACTTAATGGATTTCCAAAACTCAGATGGGCTAATCCGCCGCCCCAAGACAGGCCTATCCATAAGCCATTGTAACCATCACTCATCAGAGTCAGCAGAATATTAGTCGGGATGCTAGAATTATCAGTATTGAAAGTCGTCCATTTTCCCCGATTATTTTTATAAGTCAGGCCGCCACGTAAAGTCGCTACCCACAATCCCTCGTTTTCGGGTACTAACCCAACAACGGTGTCATCGGGTAAATCAGAATTGCTGGTATTGAAAATCTGCCATTGACTGCTGCCATTAAAGTGCGCTAATCCTCCTTTATAGGTGCCTACCCAGATGCCCCCTTTATCATCATTCGCAAGTGCCACAATTTGATTGGCCGGTAAATCAGAATTGACAATATTAAATACCTGCCACTGTGAACGCGCATCAAAGTGAGCTAAGCCCTCATTCGTACCCATCCACAATCCGCCTTTTCCATCGCTGATCACGATATTGACATCATTGTTTGGCAAATCGGAGTTATCGCTGTTAAACACTGCCCATTGAGCTGCGGCATTTAAATGGGCCAATCCGCCCTCATCAGTCGCTATCCACACCCCGCCACTGCCATCATCGACAAAGGCATTGATCTCGTTTTTGGGTAAATCGGAGTTAAGCGTGTTAAAGACTTTCCATTTTCCAGTGCTGCGCCGCTGCGCGAGGCCGCTGCCATAAGTGCCAATCCAGATACCGCCATTACCATCATTTAATAGTGCATTCACATCGTTAGTCGGTAAGGCCGAGTTTTCCGTGTTAAAACTCTCCCAATCACCGGCCGCGCTAAAATACGTGACACCACCAAATCGGGTACCGATCCACAGGCCCCCTGCTTCATCGCTGATAAAGGCTTGAACAATGTTATCGGGCAAATCCGAATTATCATCGTTAAAAACCAGCCATTCATCACGGTTATTTTTACGGGCCAGGCCGAGATCAGTGCCAACCCACAGGTTACCGTTATTGTCAGCAACCAAGCTATACACGGTGTTATCTGGCAACTTAGAATTATGGGGATCAAAATGTGTCCAGTCATCGCGATTGGTTTTATGAACTAAACCCGCTTTTATGGTGGCAATCCATACCCCGCCGCTGCCATCGTTGACTAAAGCGTAGATGCCATTATAGGGCAATTCGGAATTGCTGCTATTAAAGACTTGCCATTCACCACTGCGCGTGAAATGCGTCAGGCCGCCATATTGCCGTTCTCCCTCCTCAATTTCATAAGTGCTAACCCATAATCCACCTTCGCCATCACTGGCAAGGGCCAAAATGCCGTTAAGCGGCAAGCCCGAATTTTCGGTGTCAAAAACCTCGCCTCGCCCTCGATTATCCAAATGGGCAATACCGGCCCCGCCTACCCATACCCCACCACTGCCATCACTAACCAAGGCTTTGACATAATTGTGAGGTAAATCGGAGTTATCAGTATTAAAAACCTGCCACTTCGCGCTGGCATTCAAGTGAGCCAAGCCCCCTTCATCAGTCCCAATCCATAAGCCACCGCGCTCATCGCTGATTAAGACATGAATCGTATCGTGGGGTAAATCGGAGTTATCAGTATTAAAAACCTGCCATTGTCCCTCATGAGTCAAATAAGCGAGGCCCGCATCCTGCGTGCCTATCCACAGGCCGCCGTCATCAGCAAGCAATGCCCTGATATTATTGGAAGGCAGGCCATCTAAATTAGTCAATACCCGCATTAATTGACCGGTCTTAAGATCACGTTGTTCAAGCCCACCAACGGTACCTACCCACAGCATTTCAGTTTCTTTAGACGGTTCAATGGCTAAAACCGAGCTACGATTAGTAAAGACTTCCCAAATCGCATTGTTTCGCAAAATATCTGCGGTGAGCAAATGGGAAAAGAGACACAATATCAGTACAGCACACAAGCTGAGACTGTTTTTGAAATTGAATATCATTACAACACCTCAAAATTCGATAAGTGACACTCATCGAAAGTCACCCCTAAAGGCGCTTTCTCCTATAATGGGGGGCCTATATAATATAAGAGAAAGGGATGCCTTCGAGGTGAAAGTGAGTGAAAAAAACGCATTAAGCCACAAATTCTAATCTTATCTAATTAGTGTCAACCAAACCTGACAGGTTTTCAAAACCTGTCAGGTTTAATATTATCTAATTAGACAATAGCGACTCAACTCTTCCTTGAGTGGGCGAGCATGATACTATAAAAGGGTATGACAAGGTAAGTATCAAATAGAGTACATTTGAGGTTAATTCCCTTTAATTATTTATGTGATCTCTTTCCCTTGAACTCGCTCGCGACAGGCCCGTGTCAACCAAACCTGACAGGTTTTCAAAACCTGTCAGGTTTAATATCTAGGATTGATTCGCCTTTGTACTGAAAGAAAATCGGGAAACGCTATAAAAGTTCCTCAGGTGTACTGATTTCTCTTTTTGCGTCTTCAACCATGTACATCCTTTTGCAATCTGGACAGTACAAATAGTATTCGTAGTAATAAGTTTGGTTTTCCTTTCGTTTTGTGCGAGGGATTTTTTTGATAACCGGCGTTGAACACTTTCTGCATGGATCGCCTTCCGATGTCATCTTTATTTTCCCAGAAATCGCATCGGGATCATAACCCTCGTCTTCGGGTAGTTCTTCTTGTTCCGCTGCACTGGTGGCGAGTTCATCACAGCGTTCATTCTCGGTGTGGCCGGCATGGCCTTTAATCCAAGTGAATTCAACTTGACGTTTATCACATAAATCAAGCAGTCGTTCCCATAAATCGGGATTGAGTGCTTTTTCAGTCTTGTTTCGCCACCAATTATTATTACGCCATTTTTGGGCCCATCCTTTTGTTATGGCATCGACTAGGTATCGTGAATCAGAATATAACTTAACCTGACAGGGCCTTTGAAGGGATTCTAGTCCGACAATGGCAGCCATTATTTCCATGCGGTTGTTTGTGGTGAAATCGAAACCGCCGGAGAATTCCTTTTTATGCTTGCCGTAGCTTAAAACAACGCCGTAGCCACCAGGGCCTGGGTTTTCAAGACAAGCGCCATCGGTGTAAATCATCACTTCTTGTTCCATTGTTTTCTTTTTTTATTAATTGATTAGACGATTAGACATAAATGGTGGGCAAGCGGGCGGTAGGCTTGATGGTTTTTGTTTGAGATCGTTCCGCCCGCTTACCCACCCTACATGATTTCCAAAATCCCATAAGATCGATTGATCAATCCGGGGATGAAGTTAATCCGTTGTACTCAGTTGTACTCAGATAAAAATATGTCCAAAAAACAACTCTCTAAAAAAAGCCCCAAGAAAAAGCCTCAAAAATCGCTTAAGCCACAGCATAAAAAATTAACCGTTTCTCAAGCACTGCAACAGGCGATGCAATATCATACGGCTGGACAATTGCAGGAGGCAGAAACGATTTATCGCCAAATCTTGCAACATGATCCGAATCATAGCGATGCCCTACATTTACTGGGCATGATCGCAGCCCAATCTAATGATTATGACACAGCCATCGAACTGATTCAAAAAGCTATCAGTATCAATAACACGGTACCCAATTTTTATAATAGCTTAGGCAATGTCTTTACTAATCAAAATCTATTCGATAAAGCGGCTACCTGTTATCAACAGGCGCTTTCCTTAAATCCTAATTTTGCAGAAGCGCATTGTCATTTAGGCAGTGCTTTGAAAAATCAGGGCTTGATTGATGAGGCGATATCCCATTATCGTTGTGCCATTGGCATACAACCCAATTATCTGTTAGCGCATCAGGATCTCATACTCACTTTGAATTATGCCATAGATTCTGATCGTGCAGCCATTTTTGCTGAACATCAGCGTTTTAATGAACAACAGGCTATGCCGTTATCGGCCTTGATCAAGCCTCATAATGCTGATAATGACGACAATCCTCTGCGATTGAAAATCGGTTACGTTTCGGCCGATTTTCGCAAACACGCTGTTGCCGATTTTATTGAATCTGTGCTGGCACATCACGATAGCGAAAAGTTTGAAATCTTTTGTTATTACAATCACTTACAACATGATGACGCGACTCAACGCTTTCAACAATACGCGCATCATTGGCGAAACTGCGTTAACCTGTCTGATGAGGCACTGGTTGAACAAATCAAACAGGATCACATTGATATTTTGATTGATTTAGGTGGGCATACGGCCGATAATCGTATTCTAGTTTTTGCTAGAAAACCGGCCCCAATTCAAATGACTTATTTGGGTTATCCCAATACAACGGGTTTAACGGCAATTGATTATCGGATAACGGATAATTATCTCGATCCTGAAGGCATGAGTGATCCATTGAGTTCAGAAATCCCGTTGAGAATGCCGGCCAGTTTTTTTTGTTACCACCCCCATGAAAACAGCCCACCGGTTAGCCCATTACCCGCAATTCAAAAGGGTTATATCACATTTAGCGCATTTCATAACCATTCTAAGTTAAATCAAGACACTTTTGCCCTCTGGGCGAAAATACTTCATGCTGTTTCTGATGCCAAATTGGTAATACAAAACAAAAGTCTAAAAAGCGTCGCCATTCAACACGCTTTGCAAGATCGGTTTGCCGAATTAGGCATTGCCCCTGAACGACTGATAGTGAGAGAGTCGGTGCCTTACAGCGATTATCTTAAAATCTATGATCAGATCGATATAGCACTAGACAGCTATCCGTTTAATGGCGGCGCGACAACTTGTGATGCCTTATGGATGGGCATTCCAGTGATGACATTAGTCGGAGATCGATCCGTTTCACGCATGGGATTGAGTATTTTATCTACCGTCGGATTGACTGAACTGATTGCTTATACACAAGAAGACTATGTAGAAAGGGTGATTAAACTGGCAAATGATCTTGATCATTTACAAACATTACGAGTGGGAATGCGTGATCGGATGCAAACCGCTCCACTTTTAGACGGTATCCGTTTTACTCGTCATTTGGAAGCGGCTTATCGGCAAATGTGGGAAAGGCGTTTTTTATGATAGAACACTGATTGAACTGATTGAACTGATTAACACTGATTAAATATAAAAGATCAGCGATTATCATGATAATCAGTCTCATCAACGTTCTATCTGATTTCTGCTTATCAACAAATCAGTGTTGATCATGACAATCAGTCTCATCAGCGTTCTATCCTATCTCTTCACCCTACCCATCAAGCCACTACTACAACCCGCCTATTTTTAGTAAAATAAAACGCCCTAAAATTATCAGTGATAATTGATAACTGATTTCCACATTTCACACGCAAAAGTTGCGCGCAACTTTTGCGTGAAACTGATAACTGATAACTGATAACTGATAACTGATAAATAGAATGCTTAAACCCATCAGAATGAAAAGTCAATTAATATTAGGCTTTTCCGTCATGGTTGCCATAATCGCAATCATCGTATCCATTAATATCGTGCAAGTACGCACAGCCCTAGACTTGTCGCACCACATGACTGATATACACACCCCAACGGCCAAAAACAGCATGATCATGTTGAATGGGGTGAATCAGGCATTAGCCGCTTTGCAAAATTGGATGCTGCTAGGAGAGGCTAAATTTAAACAAGACAGACAGGAAATCTGGGCAACACAAGTTCAGGCACCGCTACGGGAACTGAAAAAACTCTCGGTTAACTGGATTCATTCAGAGCAGATCGAGCGGCTAAGAGAAATTAAGACGCTATTGTCTCAATTGAAACAAATTCAACAGGAGATTGAAGAGATTGCTCAAACGCCAGACAATATACCAGCCCTCAAGCTGTTTTTTGAACAAGCCGTCTCGTTATCCAACATCATGTCGAATAATCTGACACAAATGATTGACCTTGAACTTAAACAAAAGGCCAATCCTGAGCGTAAAGCGTTATTAGGTATGATGGCTGATGTGAGAAGCACGCTTGGTTTATCACTTGCTAATATTCGCGCTTTTTTACTGTCTGGAAAATCCGCATTTAGAAGCGATTTTGAGGCACTCTGGCTCCAAAACGAGACACGTTTTAATGAATTGAAGGCGCAAAAAAACCTGCTCACACCGGAACAGTTGACAGCCTTTGAATTATTTTCTCAAAGCCGTAACCGTTTTATGCCACTCAGTACTCAAATGTTGGCAATGCGTGAAAAGCCTGACTGGAATCGTGGCAACTATTGGTTGGCAACCCAGGCCGCCCCTCTCGCTGCACAGTTAGTTGAAAGACTTGAAGAATTGAGTACTCACCAGCAACACTTATCACAGCAGCATGGTGAACAAATCAATGCACTTATTCACAACCTGATTAGAATAGAATGGTATTTATTAGGACTGGCTTTTTTGCTGGCCGGCTTTTTTGCCTGGTTGATTAGTCGTCACATTTTCAAGCAAGTCGGCGGAGAACCTGTTGAAATGGCACAAATCACGAAATGTGTGGCGGCCGGTAATCTTGATCGAGCGTTTGAATCAAAGCGCACTCAGGTTACGGGTATTTATGCTTCCCTGCAAGACATGGTTCAGGGCCTGAAAGAAATTGTGAAACAGGCACATCGACTGGCTCAAGGTGATTATTCTGTGCAAATTATCCCCCGTTCTGAGAAGGATATATTGGGTAAAGCCCTGTTTGAAATGACGCAACGGTTGGGAGAGATTACTACTATTTCAGAAGCGATTGTCGCAGGCGATTATAGTCGCCAAATTGATTGCAAGGGCAAAAGTGATCTGCTGGGACAGGCCATTAATCAGATGACTCGTCAATTGCAACAAGTCACCGATGAAAGCAAAAAATCGGATTGGCTTAAAACAGGGCAGACTGAATTGAATGAAAAAATGCGCGGTGAACAGACTCTCGTATCTTTAACGCAAAATATTCTGACTTACATTGCGGATTATATTCATGCAGTAGTTGGTGTCTTTTTTTTAGCGGAAAAGGAAAAATTCAAATTAGTGAGTAGTTACGCCTATCAACAGCGTAAGCATAATTATAATGAATTTAAGTTGGGAGAAGGGCTAATTGGACAAGCGGCCTTAGAGAAAAAAACGCTTCTTTTTAGCCAAGTGCCTGAAGAACATCTCAATTTATCAATCCATTCAGGATTGGGTGAATCAAAACCGCATGATATTTTGGTATTGCCTCTGCTTTATGAAGAGCAAGTTTTGGGGGTTTTGGAATTAGCCACCTCTCGTCATTTGACGGCTACCGAAATCGAATGGTTGGATTTAGTGGCTGATAATATTGCTATCACGCTCAATTCGGCACAATCTCGTTTGCGTATGCAAGCCTTGCTGGAAGACTCTCAGCAAATGACGCTGACTCTGCAAAACAGACAAGAAGAAATCCTAGAGAGAGAAGAGCATATTCGTGCTATTGTTGATACCGTTGTGGATGCTATAATAACCATTGACGAAAACGGTATTATTGATTCGTTTAATTCTGCCGCAGAGCAAATATTTGGCTATTCATGGTCTGAAGTAGTTGATCAGAATATCAAAATGCTGATGCCAGAACCCTATCACAGTGAACATGATCGGTATCTCCAGAACTATTTACAGACAGGTCGTGCAAAACTGATAGGCAAGTTGCGCGAGGTCACAGGTCAGCATAAAGACGGTTCTACTTTTCCAATAGATTTAGCGGTTGCAGAAATGCTGATTGGCGAAAGGCGTATGTTTGTTGGCATTATTCGAGATATCACAGAACGGAAAAATGCAGAAGAAGTGCTACGAATACAACAGGAAGAACTTCAATCCGCTAATGAAGAACTGCGTGCCCAACAAGAAGCATTGCAATCTGCTAATGAAGAATTGCAAACGCAACAGGAAGAGCTGGCAGCCAGTAATGAAGAATTGCAAGAACAACGGGAAGAACTCAAATTAGCCAATTCCGATTTGGAAGACAAGACTCAAGCCTTGGAAGAAAATAAGTTGGTATTAGAAGAAAAAGCGCGTGCTTTAGAACTGAGTACGCGATATAAATCTGAATTTTTGGCGAATATGTCGCATGAATTGCGTACCCCTTTGAATAGTTTACTGATTTTGGCACAACTGCTGGGTGACAACAAAACCGGTAATTTAACTCAAAAACAAGTGGAATATGCACAAACCATGCATAGTGCAGGTTCAGACTTGTTGTCGTTGATTAATGATATTCTTGACTTATCCAAGGTAGAAGCGGGGAAAATGGAAGTGGTTCCAGAGGAGGTTTCGCTGGTTGACTGTATGGAAATGATTGAACATAAATTCCGCCATATTGCTGACCAAAAAGGATTGGCTTTCACTATCACGGTTGCTGAAAATATGCCGCCCATATTGTATACGGATTTACAACGGCTCAAACAAATTCTTAACAACCTGCTTTCCAATGCTTTTAAATTCACGAGTCAAGGTGAAATTAAGCTGACAGTAGAACGCCCAGTCTCTCTTCCTCCTAAGGATTTACTTGATTCGGCTAATACGGCTATTATGGCGATAAGCATTAGCGATACGGGTATCGGTATTCCTGAAGAAAAACAATCCTTAATATTTGAAGCTTTTAAGCAAGTCGATGGCACCACCAGTAGACATTACGGCGGCACCGGGCTGGGTTTGTCTATTTCGCGCCAGTTGGCGCAACTGCTTGGTGGCGATCTTCAGTTGGTGAGCAAAGAGGATCAAGGGAGTACGTTTACGCTTTATTTGCCCGAAACTTTTGAAGAAAACAAGAATCAGGAGTCAGGAGTCATTCATGAGAAATCAGGAGTAGGGAGTCAGAC
Organism: Candidatus Parabeggiatoa sp. nov. 3; assembly: GCA_003645185.1. GTDB lineage: Bacteria > Pseudomonadota > Gammaproteobacteria > Beggiatoales > Beggiatoaceae > Parabeggiatoa. The sequence goes on along the minus strand of QNEL01000007.1, from coordinate 23,725 downwards.
GTTCAGGAGTCAGAAGTCAGAAATTGTAGGCGTTCAGGAATCAGGCCTCCGGCCTCATGCTTCAAGCGTGCCTTCAACAGCGCAAACTGCTGCCCTCATGTCTAGTGAAACCATGACACCCATTGCGCTTAACGAAGAAGCGATATCGGCTGAGCCGATTGCAGATGATAGAGATGATCTGAAACCTCAGGATAAAACGCTTTTAATCGTTGAAGATGATGGTAAGTTCTCTCACATTCTGATGGAACTGGCTAGGGATAAGGGCTTTAAATGTCTTATTGCGACTGATGGCAAAACGGGTTTGCAACTTGCTGAACAATACCAACCTCATGCTGTTGTGCTTGATGTGGGTTTACCTAAAATGGATGGTTGGAGCGTCATGGATAAACTGAAAGAGAATCCCAAGACGCGGCATATTCCTGTACATTTTATGTCGGCTTCTGATCAAGAAATGGATGCGAAAAAAATGGGTGCGATCGGCTATTTACTCAAACCTATTAACATGAAAGCGCTTGGGGAGGCTTTCAGAAAAATAGAACGGTTTATTAGCGATAGCGTAAAAAACCTGTTAGTCGTCGTGGACGATAAACCACGCCAACAAGACATACTTGATTTAGTTGGGAGTGCCAATATTCACTCAAAGATCGCGATAAATCAAGCGGAAGCATTACAACAATTGAATACCGCGCAATTTGATTGTATTATTCTGGATTTAGAGGTTGAACAAGGCTCGGGTATCCACTTGCTTGAGCAATTGCGTTATGAAGAGAAACTGTGTCAGATTCCGGTGATTATTTATGCAGATCGCGATCTGGAACAAGAGGAAGAAAGCGTCTTACAACAATGCGCTAATGATCTGACAATCAAAGCAGTACGTTCACCAGAACGTTTGTTAGACGAAGCGATGCTATTTCTCCATCAAGTGGAAGATCAGTTACCCAAGGATAAACGTCAGATGCTACGAATGGTGCATGATAAAGAAGCTATCCTGAGAGATAAGAAGATATTAATAGTAGATGATGATGCCCGCAATGTTTTTGCTTTGGTAACGGTGCTGGAAGACAAAGATATGGAAGTGGTTGTGGGTAAAAACGGTCAAGAAGGTTTACGATTACTGGAAAAACACCCTGACGTTTCTCTCGTATTAATGGATATAATGATGCCCGAAATGGACGGCTATGAAGCGATACATCACATTCGGGCCCAAGCCCGTTACCGTAAACTGCCTATTATTGCGCTAACAGCGAAAGCGATGAAAGGGGATAAAGCGAAATGTATAGAAGTCGGTGCGAATGACTATCTTGCGAAACCGGTGGATACAGATAAACTGATTTCACTCATGCGAGTTTGGTTATATCGGTAGAGACGCTATTGCGAAGCGTCTCTGATACATCGCGTCTGTGATGCCTCGCGTCTGTGATGCCTCGCGTCTCTACTATGTTTGGTTATATGGGTAGAGACGCGATGCTCGCGTCTCTGATGCCTCGCGTCTCTATGATAAACATAACATTTAGAACAACATGAAACAGAGACGCGAGGCATTTAGAACAACATGAAACAGAGACGCGAGGCATCGCGTCTCTACGCGATGGATTTAGAACAACATGAAACAGAGACGCGAGGCATCGCGTCTCTACTATAGAACAACATGAAACCTCTACAAACATTACTCATCAGCCAATTGGCTGCGATGCTGATTTTTCCAGCGATGCTGTGGGCGGTAACGCCCTGTGAAGAGGCGAATGATTATGTCACAGAAGTTGAGTATTTGGACAGCCTCATCCACCGAACGCTGCAAAAAGACTTACTTCAACAAGCCCTCACCTTGTGCCCGAATCATCCAGAAGCGCATAATCATCTTGCTGTGATTTTGGCACTGGAAAACAAAAACAGCGAGGCGCTTTATCATTTCCAACAGGCCCTGAAAACACGGCCTGATTCTCCACAAGCTTGGTTTGGCATTGGGGAGCTTTATTATCAACAAAATCAATGGCCTTTAAGTTTGGCAGCTTATTTACAGGTTTGCACGAGGCATCAAAAGGCGCGTCAACGTGTGGCTGAGTTATTGCGTGATAGCCGCTATCGTATCACGGATGCTAACAGGGTATTAAACTATGACAGTTTGATATTACTTTATGACAAAAAACGACTCCAACGTCTTCATCAAAAAGTAGCGCGATGTCGAAACCAGGATCGCAGTATCGCGCCTGATGTCAATACTGTTAGGGCCATTTTACAACCCATTGTAGTGTTCCAAATCATTGACTTTGAAGAAGATGAACAGGATTTCACTGAAGTTTTGAATGAGCAACTGGATAACATGGCTTTGATATTCACTGAAATGAAGGTAAAGCATGTTATCATTCGAGGATATGCCGATAATCCCGCTTTTAGCAGTAAAGCGAAAGCGGCGCGTTATCGCCCGTGGCAGAAATCACAAGATCGCGCTAAAGCGGTTAAAACCGCGTTGAGTCAACGCGGTATTGCAGAAAAGCGAATAAAAACGTATGGTTATGGCGACACACGGCCTGTTGTGAGAGGCCATGATGAGGTAGCGTGGGTTTCAAATCAGCGTGTGGAAATTGAAGTGCGTTATTGAGGTAATATCAGTTAATACAACAAAAACGGGTTGCCTAGTGCAAGAGAGCGAAAATATCGAGACCCCATCAGCCAACAGCTTTTCACGCTTTCACGCAAAGCAAAAGTTTCGCTTCGCTCAACTTTTGCGTGAAAAAGATTTTGCGCGCAAAATCTTTGGCGTGAAAATAAGTACTGAAGCACAAATAAACAGGTATTTTACAGCAAAGGCTTGCTCATGCCCCTCTTCTTGGTTGTTTCTTTTAATTAAAATACCTGAAAATTTATGGTTCAGTACTTAATAACTGGAGTAAAGAGGTTTTTCCGGCACCATTGAGGCCCGCTATGACAATAGTCTCTAAAGTTTCTCCATTACTATCCGTAAAATCTAGCGTCACGTCATTAAACATTTTGTAATTTTTAATCTGAATTTTCCTGATTTTCATATTGAATATCACTTTGTATTTTTGTTCATTAATTAAATGTTAGTTTGACCGAGTTTTATCGTTCCCTGAAAACCTGACAGGTTTTAAAAACCTGTCAGGTTTGGCCGATTATAGCGTTTCCCGATTGAATGAAGTACAAATTTGATTTTAGTAAAAAATTTATTTTGCCGTTTTTGGAATGCATGTTAAGTACTGAAGCACAAATAAACAGGTATTTTGGGCATGAGCAAGGGATTGCCCCTACAACCGTACCCGTAGGGGCAATCCCTTGCTCATGCCCCGGTTGTTTCTATTAAAATACCTGAAAATTTATGGTTCAGTACTTATTTTGCCGTTTTTGGAGTGCATGTTATTTTGCGTCGGTGCATAAGTGTACTTTATTCAATCGGGAAACGCTAGAATTGATATCGGGCGTTGCGACTGGATAAGATATCCACACAGTCTGTTGATAATTGACAATTGAAAACCTGACAGGTTTGGCCGATTAATTGATATCGGGCGTTGCGACTGGATAAAATATCCACACAGTCTCTTGATAATTGATAATTGATAATTGATAACTGATTTTCAGGCAAAAGTTTCGCTCCGCGAAACTTTTGCCTGAAACTGATAACTGATTTTCACATTTCACGCAAAAGTTGCGCGCAACTTTTGCGTGAAATACAGTTTTGCGCGCAAAACTTTTGCGTGAAACTGATAACTGAAAACCCATGCAAAAAGAAATTGAAACCAAATTAGCCAGAGCGCGTACTAAGCTGATTATGGATAAACCTTTTTTGGGGGCTTTGGTATTGCGTTTGCCTATGCTGGCCGCTGAACCTAAATGGTGTCCGACTACGGCGACTGATGCGCGCCGTTTTTATTATATTTCACTTAAGAAGTTTTTGCGCGCAAAAACATTATTTAGCTTCGCTGATCTTCGATTCACGCGCGCGGTGAAGCGAAGCGCTTTGTAGCGCGTGAAATGTGAAATAGGGATTTGGCTTGTGATTATGCTATCAATCCCTTCACAACAAAGAGGGTTTAACACCAGCGCCCGGTGTGTGGGTTGATGAAAAAAGCCATGAAGGGATAATGGCCGAGGAAATCTATCCGATTATTTCAGAGAATAACAGCGGATAGGGCCGTTTATGAAAATGAGGCTTCAGGGCAAACAGATGGGCAGTGATTTTTCTGAGCGCCCTAATTATATATGACAATGGGGGCGCAAAATTTTCAGTTTATAACACTCAATATCGGAAATTATGATAGACTTATTGAGCAAATTTCATTAATGGGGAGTTAGTCATGCAAACTATTGAATTTACGACAGAATCACGCGATGGCATGATTTCAATACCAAAACAGTATAAGGATTGGTTTAGAAAATCTTTTAAAGTCATTTTAAAGGAAAATAAGGAATCCACACCCCTTACCTCATCACAAGACCGCATAAATGAAGAGGTTAAAAGTTTTTTTGAAAATATCCAAATTGATTTAAGCCAGTACCGTTTTAATAGGGATGAAGCCAATGAACGATAATCATTGTTTTGCTGATACTAATGTTTTAATCTATGCTGTAGACAATGAGAGTCCAAAAAAGCAAATGGCTATTGAATTGTTACTTGTTAAGAAATTTCATAACATTGCAAAAAGATATTCTATAAAACTTTTATAACTTGAGAAGTATTTAAAAACTTCTTCTTTCGTTATTTGTCCTCTTAATTTTTCTAATTGCTTGGAAATCTTTTTTCTTTCTTCAGTTAAGCCACGATGATTGAGCTGAAAAAACTCAAGTGTCGATTCAGCACGCTCTTTATCGCTTGGGCTTAAACTGTGTTTAGGATAGATTTCACCCGTCAGATGGTAATTAAAAAAATCATTAGGATTATCTAAAACAGGGTTAATAATTTTGTTATAATCAGCTAACCTAATATTTTGATCTTTATAATTTGAACATCTGCCAACTGAATTACACGATACCAATAAATTATTATAATCAAGCGTCAATTTGGGAAATAAATGTCTGGTTTTAAAGTGATCGATATTCGATTTTTCAGATGTTTCATCAATCTCTTTCTCACAATAAGCACAAAGTATGAATTGTTCCTCCAATAAGATATGTTCCCGCAGTGCTTTTCTAATACCATTTATATGCCGATCTTTCCAAGCATCAGATTGTAATGGCCGTTCAACCTTCTGCTTAGCTCTTTCAAAATAATCCGGCGGATTACTTTTTGTTATTTTAAACACTTTTCTCTCTCATACGCATTTCAAGTTTCAATAAGTTTAAATCGACATCCTTTGAACCTAAATGCTTTTCAAGTTCCTGCCATAAACTTTTAAACTCCTCCGTTTTAAACTGATCAGAGGCAATCAGTTCTTTGATTGTGCCAAGCTGCTCTTCTACTTTTGGTGTTCTTAAATGCTTGACTCCCATAATATCCGTTAATATTTGGCTAAACTCAAGGCCATAGCTTTGGTCAAAACTATCGAATATTTCAACTTTCCCTTTATTGAAATTCAGCAGTCTTATGCTATTGCTTTTAGCACTGGCTAATATATGGGGTGAATGGGTTGCCAATATGATCTGGTTATTATTCTTGTCTGCAAAATTTTCATACTGTTGCAATATGTGATTTTGCCAAGTTGGGTGTAAGGATAATTCCGGCTCATCAATAAGAATAAGGCTATTTTTAATTTCACTCAGATACAGATACAGCACTTTCGTTAACAGAGTCTTTTCCCCGGTAGAAAGCGCATCAATACCAAAACGTTCACCATTCTGATTTTCAAAATAAATCTCTTTGTTCCTATCCAACCCGCTAAAGTTGATCCCCAAACCCAACTCAGAGAAGATTTCACTGATATTCTGACGCAACTCTCCGTAAGCCTCACTGGCTTTTAAGTCTCGTTCAAACATTAACTCATCAATATAGCTTTTAATCTTTTCTTCTAAATCGACTAGATTGCCAAAATCAACCGGACAATAAATCACACTGCTTTTATATTCTCGAATACCATTAGTCTGTTTCTTTTTACTGTCTTTATAAATGGTTAATGGTTCACCATTTAAATAAATTTCAAGATATTCCTCACCATCGAACTTCGGGCTGGTATCAAAACCACCAATATATTCCAAAAGCGTTGTCTTGCCACTGCCATTAATACCAGCAAGAACGGTAACAGATGGCAATTTATTGTCTTTATCTAAAAAATTCAGTTTAAAGTCATAGAACATTTTGTAGTGATTAATATACAGTGTTCTGATTTTAAGTCCTTGTTTGTTTAAATCGGGTGCCATAACGCTGCTATACCACTGGTTAATATATTGATACGTTGGGGTATATCTATTGACCGATTTTTTTAAAGTGCCTCTGGGGGAGGGAAAATCATTCTTAACCTCATCCATAAAAGCAATGACTTTGATATTGCGGCGATGTGGAAACCAGTCCAAATCCTTATTCACCTTTTTAATATAGTCGTACTCGCCAATCACCTCAACCAAAGCAATCGGCCGACTTCCATGCTTGATCAAAACAATATCGCATAGACTCATTGCTTGTTTAAATTGAGCGATTTGCCCCTTGCCTTCCGGCCAGTCACCTAAGCCAATAACCTGCTTTTGTTCCAGAATCTTTCTTTCAGGGTTAAAATGGGGGGCATTGGGGTGTAATTGCATATGCCAATAGGTCATAAAAATACCTTAATTCAAATAATACAAAACGATAGCAGAGAACAGATAGCCTGATTCGTGCCATAATTGATTATTTTTGATTATAACTTGTTGAAAACTCTTTTGATATGAATTTGACTGATTGTTTTGAATTTTGGGGAGGTTGTAGTTTGACAACGTCATATTTAAATCATTTGTAGGGTGGGTATTCGCTGTGCGAAAACCCACCAAGCGCCTGATAACAGCCTCTCAGTGTATTTAATTGCCACCAAAAGAAGTACGTTTTTGTTTATATGTTTGATTTTACGGGTTTTATTCGCGTAATCCTTTTCACTTGATGCCTAAACGTGGTAAAAAAACACCACAGTTTTAGCCAAAAAATGGAGCGCGTATTATGACAGCTTAAAATTAAAATGAAAACCTGACAGGTTTTCAAAACCTGTCAGGTTTGGCCGATTAATTGATATCGGGAGTTGCGACTGGATAAAATATCCACACCGTCTGTTGATAACTGATAACTGATAACTGATAACTGATAACCCATGCAAAAAGAGATTGAAACCAAATTAGCCAGGGCTCGTACTAAGCTGATTATGGATAAACCCTTTTTAGGGGCCTTGGTATTGCGTTTGCCTATGCTGGCCGCTGAACCTAAATGGTGTCCGACTACGGCCACTGATGCACGCCGATTTTATTATATTTCACTTAAGAAGTTTTTGCGCGCAAAAACAGAAGCGTGAAATGCTGATTATATTGACGTTTTGAGTGTGGATCAGGTGCAATTTGTCTTGGCCCATGAGGCCTTGTGCTTTATCGCATTTTGCTCGTTTTCCAAAATAGGAATATTAGACATTAGACCGATTAAATTTAAATGCTTGATTTCATTCAGTTTCTTAAAAATAGGACGGCTAATCAATAAGTTGTGTTAAATCGGTATAAACTCTATTGATGTCTGTTCCTAAAAAGTGGCCGACAAAGTTGCCCATTTAGGTAATTCGCTCTCTGTTGATAATCCAAACGGATTGCAACTAGAGTCCTGGTTGAGCAGTCCCAACCGTTGGCATTCAATCCCGCTTTTGCGGTTTCATGCAACCTTGTACTGTACGAAATGAAAGCAGTCCCATTGGGTCAAAATCACCTCCAAACCAAGGCTTGAAGACTCATTTACCAGCCTTCATTTCTCAATACCAGGTACGAGAAAACCTTTCTCGTCATGAGCCAACCTGACTCAAACCCTTATTATAGGATCACTGAGTACCTTTTTCAAGTGATTATAATTGTATTGGACAAATTGTCTAAGAAAGTCTAACTTTGTCCAACTTTAAAGTAGCAGTTAAATTACTCCTACAAGAAAGACAAGTCGTCAAGACAGAGGATTAATAGGAAGGGGGCAAAATGTTCTCAAGACTCTTGAAGGGGGGCGCATTCCCAAAAAAAGCTCATTATCAATCTTGGCGATCAGCAAAATAACATTCACTAAAAGCGGGCCGCAAAATGAATTTTTCACTAAAAGCGGGCAGCAAAATGAATTTTGCACTCCAAGCGGGCCGCAAAATGAATTTTTCACTAAAAGCGGGCAGCAAAATGAATTTTGCACTCCAAGTGGGCCGCAAAATGAATTTTGCACTAAAAGCGGCCGAAAAATGAATTTTTCACTAAAAACTGCCGAAAAATGAATTTTTCACTAAAAGCGGGCCGAAAAATTTATGAAAGCAAAATGACCCTTTTTTTGGGAATGCGCCCCTTGAAGGGTACACATTTTGAGAAAAAAAAACCGTTCAATCACAGCCATTCTGCCCAGAAAGCTATATGATCATTGTTGCTAATTTAATGGGCCCAGAGCCGAATACCAGAAAAATATCTAAAGTCTCGTTTATTATAGGTATAAAAGGGCACATCATAAGTCATTGCCGTTGCCGCAATGATTGCATCTGCTAATTTTAATTGATGAGATAATGAATATTGTTTAACCAAATCGGTTGCCGTCTCTAAAATATCTTGATTAATTTCCAAACGATGAAAAAGCGTTAATTTTTGTTCAACTTTTTTCAATTCTTGTTTGTTATGCACGCCTTGCAATAATTCCATCTCAATAATGCTATTTACAAAAAGAGTAAAGTGCTCTTCTTTTAACAGCTTAGATAAGAGTAAATCATTTTCATTAATCAAATCAATGATGACACAGGTATCACATAATAACGTTTTATTCATCTTCTTTCCCAAGCTTTTTCTCTTAATTCTTTGGCATATTCAGCACTATTTTTGACATGGGCAAAAGGCTTAACATGAGTTAAGTCTTCTGTCATGTCGCATTGAATTGGCGTTGAGTGGGCAAAGGGATCTAACTTTTTGACTGAGATCGCAGTCTCTTTTTTAGTTTGCCGAGAATTAACATATTTTTTGACCAGAAATTCGATGTAGTCTAATACCTCTTGTTGCAGATTTTCTGGTAATAGCTCAAATTGTAAAACGAGTTGTTTTTCCATTTTTTTGAAATGAGTGATGTGAAAGAGAATAGTCACTAAATAAAATAGTGATTGTCAATTCATGTCAAGCAAACTGCAATTTAAGACTTGATATAGCCATCCCTTCTGGATTTGTCAATTTGCTCCCACGACTTTAAACATTTTCAAGCTTAGTAACTCCATCAAATTAACCGTAATAAATAAAATCACTTCACACTTTTTTTTAAAGCGGCGTAATGACAGTTTAAAGATATCAATTAATTGTTATATCACAACTTTGTGATGCCTGGTTAATTAAAAGCGCACACATTTGACGTGGCCCACATTTTTGGTGTTACTGATAACTGCCTCTCATTGGATTGCCAACGATAGTTTTTTTAAAGGCTTGATTTTATAAGTTTTATTCACGTCAGTCTTTTCAGTCAAGGCGTAAATGTGGCAAAAAAACACCACAGTTCCATTTAGCCAGAAAATAGAGCGCGTATTATGACAAATTAATATAAAAAGGAAAAGAGGCCTAGAGGCGAAATCTAACCGATAAAAGAACACTTATCGTATTAATGACTAATTATCAATTATCAATGACTTTGAAAACCTGACAGGTTTTCAAAACCTGTCAGGTTTGGCCGATTAATTGATATCGGGCGTTGCGACTGGATAAAATATCCACACAGTCTGTTGATAATTGATAATTGATAATTGATAACTGATAACTGATAACTGACAACCCATGCAAAAAGAGATTGAAACGAAATTAGCGAGAGCCCGTACTAAGTTGATTATGGATAAACCCTTTTTAGGGGCCTTGGTATTGCGTTTACCGATGCTGGCCGCTGAACCGAAATGGTGTCCGACTACGGCGACTGATGCGCGGCGTTTTTATTATAATCCTGATTATATTGAGGTTTTGAGTGTGGAGCAGGTGCAATTTGTCTTGGCCCATGAGGCCTTACATTGTGCGTTATCGCATTTTGCTCGCCGTCAACATCGTCAGAAATTTCGTTGGGATTTGGCTTGTGATTATGCTATTAATCCCTTATTACTCAAGGAGGGTTTAACGCCACCGCCTGGTGTGTGGGTTGATGAAAGCCATGAAGGGATGACGGCCGAAGAAATTTATCCCACTATTGATGAGAATAATAGCGATGAACCAATGGATAGGCATGTTTATGAAAATGAGGCTTGGGGGCAAACCGATGGGCAAGGGAGTGATTTGAATAAGCAGCCTGATGATTCTGGCGATAAGCCTGGGCAGTCGTGCGATGAGCAGGACGACAATCAACAGGCCCCGAGTCTTGGGCAGCCGGAGGTGAAAGAACAGTCTGCTGGTGTACCGCAACCGCCTCCTTTAAATGATAATGAGCGCCAAAATCTTGATGTCCAATGGCAACAACGTTTAGCGGGTGCGGCGCAACAAGCTATGCAATCGGGTAAACTGGGTGGCGCGATGGCGCGAATGGTTGATCATCTCTTGCAACCGCAATTACCTTGGCGTATGTTGTTGGCGCGTTATATGACAATGGGGGCCCGAAACGATTATACTTATACGCGCCCTTCACGACGCGAGGGAACGGCGATTTTTCCCAGTTTACGCTCTACTCAATTAGATATCGTGGTGGCTTTAGATATCAGCGGTTCGGTGAGTGATGAGGAAATCGCGCACTGTTTGGCCGAAATCAATGCGATTAAAGGCCAGTTGTCGGCGAAAATCACGTTATTGGCTTGCGATGCCAAATTGGCAGAGGGGGGGCCTTGGATATATGAACCTTGGGAAGAGTTTACCGCGCCCCGTGATTTGATTGGCGGTGGGGGCACTTCTTTTAAACCGGTATTTGAATATGTTGAGCGCGAATTGCAATCACCTGATTTATTGGTTTATTTTAGCGATGCGGAAGGGGAATTTCCGCCAACTATGCCAGCTTATCCTGTGATATGGTTAGTGAAGGGTAAACAAAAAGTGCCTTGGGGGCAGCGGATTCAATTGAATTGATTGTCAGTTATCAGTTATCAGTTATAAGTTATCAAAGGATAGCACGCTGATTGAACTGATTGTCATGATTGATGCTGATTATTTAAAATGGATAGAACGCTGATTGAACTGATTGTCATGATTTACGCTGATTGAACAAATAATTCACAATGCACGTTTGATTGTTTTTTGCTTCGCAATTCACTTTAAAAATAAATAAGGACAAATGAATGACTAATACTGAACCGGTTCCTGAAACCGATACTTCTGCTAAATTGTCTAAATTCAAAGACTTAGGCCATCAGGCACATCGTGTCATTAAGCCTTTACAAAGTCAAGTTATGCCACAAGTCCGGCGCTTTTCTCATGCGCTTAATGAGCAATATCGTAAGATAGATTTGAAACATGAACCCAAACAACGCCGTTTTTTTGTGGCGACGGTGACGCTTTTTATTGTTTGGATGTTGTTAGTCGGTACGCTGACTTGGAGCGAAATAGGGGTGGGTTTGATGGTTGCCGCGTTGACTGCGTGGTTGTCAAGCAACCATTTAGCTTTTACTGATCATATTAAATTCAGTCCAACTATGCCTTTGCATATTTTGCGATATCTACACGTTTTTTTTGTCGCTTTAGTACGTGCTAATATTGATATGGCACGTCGAGTACTCTCACCTCGTTTGCCAATTAACCCCGTTTTGGTTGAAGTGGAAACACAACTGCACTCTTCCTTGGGCAAATTAATGCTTGCTAACAGTATTACGCTTACTCCGGGCACATTAACAATAGATGTTGTGGAAAATCGTTTACAAGTGCATTGGGTAGACAGTACGCCTGGTGAAGATTTAGAATCGGCTACCCATGCGATTGCAGAATCTTTTGAACGTCATTTACGGGAATTTCTTGAATGAACCTACATTTATACTTAGAAATCTTCGGCTTGATTTTAATAGTCGGTGCATTAGTGTTGGGGCTATGGCGCTTATTTAAGGGCCCGACAGTACCTGATCGTGTTGTCGCGGCAGATACTTTGGCCATTATTGTAACGGCCGGTTTAGTTTGGCTGGCTAGTCAATTAGATAACCCGATTTATTTGGATATCGCGCTGGTTTATGGGGTATTGGCTTTTGTTGCGGTTGTCGCGATAGCGCGTGCGATTGAAGGATCGCATCGTTGAATACTCAAAACAGAAAGAGAAGGTAGTACAACGGATGACGTGGATAAACGGATTAAAACAAGGGCGAACACATAGCTTCACTCCTACGCCAATTGTTGGGGCGCACCAGCGTGTTCGCTCTCCCCTTTCATAGGTAGTACAACGAATGACGTGGATAAACGAATTAAAACAAGAAAGTCTCCAAAATCCGTTAAGGTAGTACAACGGATGACGTGGATAAACGAATTAAAACAAGAAAGTCTCCAAAATCCGTTAAGGTAGTACAAGGAATGACGTGGATAAACGAATTAAAACAAGAAAGTCTCCAAAATCCGTTATAATCAGAAAAATTTGAGGCCTTATCCGTTTATCCACGTCATCCGTTGTACTCCCCATCATTCGTTGTACTGATTAACATAATATAAATTAACGCCATGATAATACTTGGAAACCTCTTTATAATACTCGGCGCAGCCTTTTTATTTTTAGGCGCATTAGGATTGGTACGTATGCCAGATGTTTACAACCGCATTCAAGCGGGAACAAAAGCCGTCACACTGGGCTCATTAGCCCTCCTGTTCGGCGTAGCCTTCCATCACCCCGCTTGGTTGCCTAAATTGTTATTGATTGCGCTGTTCATTTTACTCACTTCACCAGTGGGCTCATCTACCATTGCCCGTGCAGCTTATTTAGCCGGTTTAAAACCATTCACCCTCTCATCCAAAGAAAAAACCCGCTACTTAAGTCAGCAGGAGGAAAGCTAATGTTATTTTGGATCGCCTTAATCAGTGTAAGCGTTATGCTAGGCGCTGCTTTTGCCGTACTCTTTTTAAAAAATTATTTAGCCGCTATCGCAGCCATTTCCGTCGTATCCCTAGCCCTATCCGTCTTATTTGTTGTACTACAAGCCCCTGATGTCGCTTTAACAGAAGCCGCCGTTGGCACAGGCATCAGTGGTGTTATCCTCGCTTTAACCTTACGCCGTGTAGGCCTTTGGAAAATTGAAACGCCTGACGAAAACGAAAAACATTAATTTAAATGGTGGGCAACAAAAAACACGTTACCCACCCTACATTAATTTAAATAAATGGTGGGCAACAAAAAACACGTTACCCACCCTACATTAATTTAAATAAATGGTGGGCAACATAAAGACGTTACCCACCCTACAAAAAAAGGAGACATTCATCAATGAATTTACGTGAAATCACGAGTCTGATTTTCATCTTTGGCTTAGGTTTTCTCTTATACGCGGTATTGAAAACCTTGCCTTATGGTGAAATCGTCACAGGTATCGGGCCTGTCATTCTTGATCGGGCCCCTGAAGAAGTCGGAACGGCTAATATCGTCGCTTCCGTATTACTCGCCTATCGCGGCCTAGATACACTGGGCGAATTAACCGTTTTATTTGTCGCCGCAACGGCCATAGGTTTGGTATTAGGGCAACGTCGCCCTGATACACCATACGATCCTGAAGCCGGTTTTATCTTGCGTAGCGCGGCTGATCTGTTATTTCCCTTTCTCATTGTTGTTGGGGCTTATATCATATTACATGGACATCTCACCCCTGGCGGTGGATTCCAAGGCGGGGCGATTTTAGCAGCCGCTTTTTTTATCCCGCTTTTAGCCTCACCGGCTAGTTCACTCAACCATCACGTCAGTAGTTTGATTGAAGGTTTAGCGGGTGCGGCCTTTATCATTATTGGCCTCATTGCACTGTTCGGAAAAGAGTATTTTCTAGCGCCCCTATTTGGAACCGGTGAAGTGGGGGAATTATTTTCTGCTGGTAGTTTACCTTTGCTATATTTGGCCGTTGGATTGAAAGTTGGTGCCGAATTAGCAGGCTTATTAGCGCGTCTTTCAGAAACAGAAGCAAGTGATTAATTAATGGAAAATATCATGACAATAGAAGAAACAGCTTGGATATATATCTTATCTTATTCTGGTGCCCTCGGCCTCATCCTATTAGGCATTATCGGCATGGTTATCTCTCGACATCTGATTCGCATCATACTCGGATTAATGCTACTCGAAGCTGGTGTGAACCTCTTTTTGATCACGATAGGCTATCGCGCCAATGGCGTTGCCCCTATTTTAGTAGATGGACAAGTGCCCGCTGCAATCATGGTAGATCCAATACCACAAGCACTGGTACTCACTGCCATTGTTATTGGGGTTGCTGTTCAAGCTTTAGCACTCGCGCTAGTCGTGAAAACGTATAAAGCCTATGGCACATTGGATACTCAAGAATTGGCAGAGAAAATTGCCCAAGAAAGTGGGACGCGCATCGTTGATGGCATACCCGTCTCCCTACCCGTACCCGCTACTCGACAACTCGTGGAGGAAAAATCAGCATGAATGCTATTTGGTTAGTCGCTTTACCATTACTCGGCGCATTTCTATTGCCTATTATATACCGTCGAAGCACGATGCTGGGCTATTGGACAGGCCCCTTCATATTGCTTGTCAATCTCGCAATCGCTTTTGAAATCTGGCGTAGCATTACCCCTGAACAAGGGCCACACAGTATTGCTATGGGCGGTTTTAAGGCACCTTTAGGCATTGTTTTTTATGTGGATAAATTAGCCTTATTATTTATCATCATGGTTGTGCTAGGCACACTGATACTCTGGCTAGGCAATAAAATCGGGAAAATTCGAGAAGAAACCTTGCTATTATTGATTGTCGGCGGCAGTTGTGGGCTCGCCCTTTCAGGCGATTTATTTAATATTTACGTCTTCTACGAAATCGTTGCCGTCGCTTCCTACGGTTTAGCCGCCAGCCGAGGTACAGGTGCCGGCTATGCCGCCAGCTTACGCTTTCTCATATTAAGTGCATTAGGCTCCTCGCTGCTATTACTCGGCATCGCCTTGATTTATGCTGTCACTGGCACCTTGAATTTATCCCACCTTGCCGAACTCGCTCCTGAACACTTAAATAATACCGTCGGGTTAGTCGCTTTCGCGCTCATGTTAATCGGATTGGGTGTCAAAGCTGAACTGTTTCCCATCAATACTTGGGTACCGGAAGTCTATGCCACTGCGCCTCCGCGTGTTTCGGCACTACTTGGCGGCATCATATCCAAATTAGCGTTATTAGTCATATTACGGTTTCTCGTATTGATTTACGCCGACAACACCGAAGCACATTTATTATTACTGAACTTAGGCATTTTAGGCGTGATCAGCGGCGAATTAGCTGCCCTACGGGCAACCGACTTACGGCAAGTACTGGCTTACTCCTCTATTGCACAACTGGGTTTAGTCGCCATCGCCTTTGCCATACCCGGCCCAGCCGGAATCATGGCAGGAACCGCTTTAGCCCTACATCACGCCATCGTCAAACCCGCCTTATTTATGTTTATTGAAGCATGGGGCGGACAATTAAGCCGCTTAGCCGGTGCCGCAAAAGTGTCCATGCTGAACAGCATACTCTTTTTAGTGCTCACCCTATCACTGGTAGGCATCCCCCCCCTTCCCGGATTTTGGGCCAAATTGTTATTGCTCAAAGGCGCATTAGCCCTAGAAAACAGTTGGTATATTTTTGCAATCGCAATCGTCTTAATAGCCACCGTGATAGAAACAGCCTATTTCATACGCATTGCGCGTTTAATGTTTCAACACGACAAACCTGAAAAACCCGTCAGCGCACTCGAATCACGAGAACTCGCACCTGCCCTTGCGTTACTTGGCCTACTCCTGTTTAGCGCCTTAGCTGTCGGCCCAATTGGTAAAAGTTTAACAGCAGTCGCTTCTGAAGCAGCGGATAAAAACGTGTATATCGAACACACTTCACCTGTTTTTCATGAGTCTTTCAAAAGCAGTACAAAGCCGTAAGTATTTGAATAGATAGTCTTTGTAGGGTGGGTAAAGATTGTTGCCCACCTGAACCCTTATTTGTAGGGTGGGTAACCTGTTTTTGTTGTCCCCCATTCCCCTTCCAGAGTTTGCTAAAGTAAAAAAATGAGTAACCTATCTAACTCAAATAGTGAATACATCAGCTTTTTTGCTGAAATTAAGGAGCGCATACGCCGTTCTCAATATAAGGCCCTTAAATCGGTCAATAAAGAATTAATACAGCTTTATTGGGACATTGGGCAAATGATTGTAGATAAACAGCAACGGCTTGGTTGGGGAAAATCTGTTGTTGAACAGCTTTCAAAAGATATATTGAAAGAATATCCCGGCATTAAAGGTTTTTCTGTACGAAACCTTTGGAATATGAGGCTGTTTTATTCAGAATTACAGCAAAATGAAAAACTGCAACCACTGGTTGCAGAAATTAGCTGGACTAAAAATATCCTAATTCTAACCAAATGCAAAGATTCTTTAGAACGGGAATTTTACCTGTTGCATGTCAAAAAGTTTGGTTGGACTAAGGATGTACTGGTTCATCAGATTGAAAATAAAACCTACGAAAAATATCTGCTGAATCAAACCAATTTCGACCAAACCCTACCTGAAAAATACCAGCATCAAGCAAAGTTAGCGGTAAAAGATCATTACACTTTCGATTTTTTGGAACTGGCAGAGGAACACAGCGAACATGAATTAGAACAAGCTCTGGTACGGAACATACGCAAATTTCTGATCGAAATGGGCCCCTGGTTTACCTTTGTCGGCAACCAATTTAGAGTAGAGATTTCAGAAAAAGAATATTATATTGATTTGCTTCTCTTTCATCGGAAATTAAAACGATTTGTTGCTTTGGAACTCAAAATTGGAGAGTTTAAACCAGAATACAAGGGAAAAATGGAGTTTTACCTGACTGTTCTGAACGAACAATATAAAGAAGACCATGAAAATGATGCCATCGGCATTATTGTTTGCAAAAGTAAAGACAAAACTATCGTGGAATATTCACTTAAAACAACGACGCAACCTATTGGCGTAGCAACCTATAGCACCTCGTCTTCCCTACCGGAAGAATACCGTCAATATCTACCCGCACCAGAAGTCATTGCAGACAGATTAGCTATTGTTAAAGATTTGTTTGGTGATAAAGATGAAAAATAAGCACGTATCGGGTTAGCTGATTCATGGCGAATTGAATGAACCTATTGCGCTGATACTTGTGATTTTCGTTATGAAAGCTTTCAAAGAATGGAAAAACACCATTAATTTCTTAAATTCTAGCAATTTTTATACACTGCACGCGGTTATAAATTTAAACTTTTATGTATTTAGCTTCGCTGGCCTTCGGCTCACGCTAAAGTTTAGCGTAGCACACCGAAGGTTCGCTGCGTGAAATGGTGGGTAACGTGTTTTTGTTGCCGGCCCCATCTTATTTTAATTATTGTAATCCATCATTAGCCCACGCCAGCACATAATTGCGGTAAGCCTCCCAAATCTCGGGGAAACGGGTTACATTTGGAATATGGTTGACTTCCAATAAATGCTTAGAGCCTTCTTTTGTGATAATGTAATCATTGGCAACAATCTCAAGCCCAATTGCTTTTTGGATGGTGCGCGTATCGGCCAACAATTCCTCATCAACCGCCATAAAAGAAGCGTTAGAGGCGTGAATTGACTTAAGCCAGCTATCTCCTTCAAGACCGATTTGCCAGTATTGTTCCCCAATAATAACAATACGCACCGCTTGACCAGGCAAAAAATTCTCAATAATACAGGCCTCTTCACTTTGCCAAGTCTCTGTAAAACGGGCTTTATTCTCGCCACAGTGCCAATTGCCCCATTTGGCAACGCGCTCTATCTGCGACTCAAACGATACCCTTGGCCCGGCATACCCTCGTTGAAGCGATCCAAAGCGTGTATGCGCCAAAGCCCGAACCAAACAGGGAAATTTTAGCCGACAATCCATCATTCCCCGTGGATTGGGTAGGCAAGGGCCTCCCCACAAAGCCAAGGCGGTGATAAAATCTAGATCATCTTCAAAAATACCCTGAAAAACCACCTTTGAAACTGGCAACATCCGCGCCCCACTATTTGACTCCACCAAAAGCTGCCCCTCTTTAACCATAATCTGCGGTAACATCTCGTAAGCGACAACACGCATATCAAGCCGATTTTGAATATCTGTATATTCAGGTTCATCTAAACCAACCAAGCAAATTCGTTCAACCATAATCACATCCCTCCTTTTTTTAGCATAATATAAATTAATACAATATTGTTTATAGAGATGAGGATAGCGTTTAATATACTCCGATGCAGACAATGTTGATTATTCAATATGCCGTGCTACTTCTGTTTTGTCATATTGTGATTCCTCTTGTTGTTTAAAAATAAATGTATTTCACGCTAAAGTTTCGCTCCGCGAAACTTTAGCGTGAAATGGTGGGTAAGTTCGTTTCGACGAAGTCGAAACGAACTTGCCCACCATCTATAGCGTTTCCCGATTGGGTTAAATACAAACATTTTATGCCTCCTCCATGCAACCCCAGGTGAAACCTGGGGCTATTCATATTCAACCTCTTCGGGGCCTTAGCATTTTAATCTTTTTTATGATTGATTTTGTATTTTATTCAATCGGGAAACGCTATAAGAGATGGTGGGCAAGATGGTGGGCAAGCGAGCAAGATGGTGGGCAAGATGGTGGGCAAGCGAGCAAGATGGTGGGCAAGATGGTGGGCAAATTCGTTTCGACGCGGGGCGTCGAAACGAACTTACCCACCCTACATTTTTATTTGATGTAAGTCACACCAGTCTCTTCAGGTACTGTCAGGGTACCCACTTCCTTGACATAATTGACAAACGATTCGGCATAGTCAAAATAGGTATCAATACCTCGCCCATCTTCTACAACTTGAGCAAAGGTGCTATAACCATCTAGGCCGTTGGTGAGAAAAGCAATCGTTCCCACTTTGTACATTTGAGCCAGCTCAAGAGGCAACCATTTACCGGCCTTATCTCGGATATCAAGCTGGGTAACACGTTGATTCAAAGGACGTTTGGCTTCAATCGTATAGCGGATACTGGCACCATAAGGAAAAGAACCGTCGGAACCGCCCTTATCCAAGTAATTACTCAAGGCATCTTCAAGCACTTGTTTGACTTCAGCCCCGCTCATTTCCAACACGTAAAGGGTGTTAGTGAACGGCAGTAAGGTGTAGGCCGTTTCAATGGTAATATCACCCTTGGCTAGATCAATACGCACCCCACCGGCATTTTGGATAATGAGATCAGCGTCATAGTTTCGACTGTTCAATTGCCAGAGATAGGCTTCTGCAACGACAGGGACAATCTGGCTGCCATTGGGTAGTTCAACACCCGATTCATGAGTGCCGGGGATACGGATATGCAATAAGTTCTCAGCGGCTTCCCCAATTACTTCTTGGGAGAGTTTTTCTACCTGTTCAGTATAACCCGCCAATTGTTGGGCTATGATGGGATCAGGTTTGACAATGTCGATATTGGGGTTGTTGGCAATAATAGCCTCAATATTGGCTTGTGTCTTAGCATCCACCGGTTTTCTCTCGCCATTGGTATCCCACTGTTGAAAACTATCGCCAACCAGCAAAACCGGATTGCCTTCACATTCTGTGACAAGCCCTTTGTCATCAAAAGCCACATTCAAAGAACCCACCACATAAGAATATTGCCATGCGTGGGCAATACAAACCGGTTCACCACGAGGTGAAGTGACTTGGGTGGGATAAGGGCCTTTTGAAGTCAGGCCAAGCTCGGTTAAGTCACCTAAAAGTGTGTGGGAATCCCCGCCAATAATCACATCAATGCCGCCAACCTGTTTGGCAAGGGCCTGATCTTGGGTATAGCCGTAATGGGTCATCAGGATGATTTTATTGATGCCCTTGTCTTCGAGTTCTTTAACCATTTTTGTGGCCGTTTCGACTTCACCCGAGAACTTTAAGTCCTTACCGGGTGAGGAACTATAAAGGGTTTTCAGGGTGTCTATGCCAATCAGCCCGACTTGTTCACCACCCACCTCTTTAATCAGGTAAGGCTTAACCAGTCCTTTCAATTCCGCACTTTGAGAAAAATCGATATTAGCCGCAATGGCCGGGAAATTGGCCTGTTTGAGAAAGTTCGCTAATACGGCATTGCCATCATCAAATTCATGGTTGCCCAACTCAAAGGCATCAAAGCCGACTGTGTTCATCAGTTTCACATCAGCATCACCTTTAAATAAGGTATAGTACAGTGTACCTTGCAACGCATCCCCGCTGTGGAGTACCAGCGGATTTACCGCACTGTTTCTCAGTTCCTTAATTTTGGCAGCGACTCTGGCAAAACCGCCCAGTTTAACCCGCGTTTCTACGCTGTCAAATTTCAGATCATAGTCTTCTTCCACCAAATGGGAATGATGATCATCAATGTGGAGCAAGTGAACACGAAAAGGGGTGTTCGTGGTGGAACTGGCCTGATTCTCATCCTGACAGCCCTGCGTTCCAAAAATCAGAACGCCTGTTAAGACAGGCACAAGAGGTAATCTCTTGTTTGTAAAAGGTTTTGTCATATTGTGATTCCTATTGTTGTTTAAAAATAAATGTAGGGTGGGTAAGTTCGTTTCGACGGAGTCGAAACGAACTTGCCCACCATCTAAGTTTTGGTGTTTGTCAAAGGCCTCTAAAATACGGATTAAAAAATGTTATTTAACAATAGCGAAGGTATTGAATGTGAATAGAACATTAATATCAGTAAAACTCAAAACTGGCGTGAACATTGACTGTTCATTATTTCACATTTCACGCTAAAGTTTCGCTCGCGAAACTTTAGCGTGAAATACAGTTTCGCTACGCGAAACTTTTGCGTGAAATATAGTTTTGTTCAAAAGTTCAGGTGTCCAGAATTTATCTATTTTTGGCCTTGGGCAACTTGGGCAACTTATACTGCTTAAAGCATGGTACGATTTATCGCGGCCCCCTTTATCCCCTTTCACCTACTCATAAAGCATAATATCCCCAATGATTTGGGCCCATTCGCCAAATTCAGGCACTTCAAATAACACCGAGCCTATGGCACGTTGCATATCCGAAACTAACATCACACCCATCTCACGGTGTTTAAATCGCCCAGCGAATTTAAGTATATTACCATAAATCTGTTGGCAATTCGCTTTATCTTGAGAACGAATCGCCAATCCGACTAGGGCTGCTGCAACCGCATATTTTAAATCAATTTCTTGAGGCGGTTGCACAGGTTCGCCCCGTAAAATGGCCTCTAAATCAGGCAGCTTATCTAAATTAGCAATAAACGCATTTAATTCAATGCCCGCCGCCGGGCCCACACAAGCTTGTAAAGCCCCTAACAATAAATCAGGATGATCACCAAATTTTTGTAAGGCACGATGTGCAAATTCCCATGATCGTGGCGAGGGAAAAGCGACAGGATTATGGGCCGGATCAAAATCGAATAATAATTCGGGACGAAATCTTAAAAAGGCAATGATTTTGTCATCGATTTCATGTTGATAAGCCCAAGCTACCCAATCATCTAAATAAACATCGACATCAAAATGAGAAAAACGATTCGCTAAAGGGGCCGGCATCGTATACGTCACGCCCCGATCACCTTGACGATTACCGGCCGCGATAATGGCCCAGCCTTCAGGCACTTCGTACTCGCCTAAACGGCGATCTAAAATCAACTGATAAGCGGCCGCCGAGACACTGGGCACAGCTGAAGTGATTTCATCTAAAAATAAAATGCCTCTCGAAGCATGGCGCTTCACATCAGGCAATAAGGCCGGCACAGCCCATTCAACATGATTATCGACTCGAAATGGAATACCGCGTAAATCACTCGGTTCCATTTGCGAAAGGCGAATATCGATCACAGGCGCATGATGTTTGGCGGCCACTTGTGCAACAATTTGAGATTTCCCCACACCAGGCGGCCCCCATAACATCACCGGAGTATGATAGCCTTCATAAGTGCTTAAAAATTCACGTTCTAATATAATGCTTAATTGGGCAGGGCGCATAGTTTTGTTTAATAGAATAGAGGATTAATGGCTTGTGTTGAATGGCAGAATAATTTTTATTATATAAGATACTCAAATAATTACGCCAAAGTTCGATCTGAAAAGCAATCATGTAGTACAACGGATTAACGGAATAAACGGATTGACTCAATGCGATTAATAAACTAATTCGGGGATGAAGTTAATCCGCTGTACTATATATTTCAATAACTTAAAGAAAACTGATAGATAGATGCTAAGTCAAAAATCCAATCGCTGTGACAAATCAACTGATTATTGCTACTCTTTTAGTTAATACTATCCCAATTAACTTAATAAGAGGCGATTAGCCATGTTGAATTTTGAACTCTATTTTAAACCGCGCCTTTGCATGAAGGCCTTACGCCTAGTCACTTTTCCACTGATATTGGCCACATTATTGATATGGCAATCAGCCTTTGCCGCTATCAGTATCACAGCTGGCAATGATCAACAAGTGAATGCTGGTTTGGCCTCTGCGGATATTGTTTTTGCCCTCACGGATGAACACGGGAATCCAAGCACAGGTGTCACGGTGAATTTTACCCTAGCCGATTCTGAGGGCAATACCATTGAAAACGGTTTAACCCCTGATATCGCTATCAGTGATGATAAAGGGGAAATGTCTACTCGTCTTGTGGGTAGGGGCAGTCTGGGTGATTACACGATCACAGCGATTTTTGGAACCGATGCCGCGCAAACCGCGCAGGCGCGTATCACAGTCATACCCGGCAGCGTTGTTCATTTGACAACGATTGAAGGCCAGCATCAAAAGATTTCCAAAGGAAAGCCTTCTGCAAACATCCATTTTGCCTTAACCGACGCTTTCAATAATAGGGTACCAGGGCAAGTCGTTAATTTCTATGTCAAAACGCCAACAGGTGAAACCACTAACACCAGACTCGATCCCAGTACAGCAACCAGCAATGCCTACGGACAGGTTACAACGCGCTTAGCCATCACCGATCTGAAAGGCACTTATACCATAACGGCCGCATTAGCCAATTCAGGTACACTGATCGCGCACGCTTTTGTACAAATCATACCCGCCGCAGCGGCTATCACGGTTATCAATGGCAGTAGTCAAATGGTACCCGCTGGCGCAGAATCGAGCGATATCACCTTTTCAGTCATTGATGAACAAGGCAATCCCAAAACCGGCCTCACCGTCAATTTTAATCTAGTCGATCCAAAGGGGAATCCCATCAATGAAGACGGATTAACCGCTTATACGGCCGACACCGATGATAATGGGCAAGCCATTACCCGTCTCAAAGGCACGCACACCGTCGGCAATCATACCCTGACAGGCGTATTAGAAAACAATACTGCACTGTTCATTGGCACATCAGTCATAGTTGTCGCAGGTAGCGCCGCTCAATTGACAGTGATTGAAGGCGACAATCAAACCATCCCAGGCGGCAAAACATCAGAAACGATCCATTTCAAATTGACCGATGCCTTCAAGAATGCCCTATTAGGAGAAGTGATCAATTTTCAACTCAAAACGCCAACAGGAGAGTTGATCGGCACCGGGCT